>CBDUUM010000044.1:0-9668 GCA_965370445.1 uncultured Methanosarcinales archaeon | reverse complement strand
GTATCACAGCAGGAATACCCATCCCAGCCAGTTCCCTTGCCTCATTTACCACACTATCAGGGGTCTCCCTCCTGATACCTGGCATGGAAACGATGGGTTGGGGCTTTGCCAGATTCTCATCAATGAACAGTGGTGCTATCAGGTCATCCACTGATAATGCTGTCTCTCTTACCATCCGCCTTAAAGGTGGGGATCTGAGTCTTCTCATTCTTGTAACCGGAAACATAGCATTCCTTCCGCTAATTAATTATTATTATTATTACTTTTCTTACCGCCGTCCAGTTTGAACAGTTCCTTCATAGTTATAAGATATTTTTCATCGTCATGTTCGGCAGCATTGCGCAAAACTTTCGTTGGTTCGGCCAGTATTTTATATGCCAAGGCATGGGTAAGGTCATTCAATACCTCGCACTCCATCTCACCTATGGTGTGTTTGGCTTTCAACTTGTTAATAGCCACATCCCGTTCATGGCACCGGATCTTATCCATTGCACTGTACAAGTCTGATATGACCCTGTCAGCGTTCTGGCGTTTATATTGCTTTTTCAGCAGTTCCAGTTCTTCTTCAATAATCGTTTTCACTTTAGGGATCTCGCTCTTACGCCTTGAAAGGTTCTTTTCGCTGATACTTTTCAAACTGTCAATATTGAAAAGCCTGACACCCTGGACCTCACCAGTTGCTTCTTCAATATCCCTGGGATTTGCAATATCGACAAGCAGGATATCCTTATTGCGTTCGGACATGGCATTTTCGATCATATCCCTGGTAACCACAAGATGAGGGGCGGCAGTGGCACTGATAACCACATCGGACTGTTTGATATAATCCCCCATTTCCTCGTACTTAATCGCAGTCCCGTCCAGTTCGTCTGCAAGTTTTTTTGCCTTCTCATATGTACGGTTGGCCACATATATGGCCCGGATGTTCTTATTTGCCAGCGCTTTGGCAACCAGTGTACCCATTTCACCTGCACCGATCACCATGATGGTCTTTTCTTCAAGGGTCCCAAGCTCATCATCTGCCAGTTCCACTGCTGCTGAACCTATGGAAACAGAACCCTTATTAATGGCTGTTTCATTACGGACCCGTTTTCCCACATGTATGGCTTTGCCAAAGACCGTATCGATCATTCTTCCCGTGGTTCCTGAACTTTTGGCAATATTGAACAGATCCTTTACCTGGCCCAGTATCTGGTCCTCTCCCACGATCATTGACTCCAGGCCGGATGTTACCCGCATCAAGTGACGCATGGATTCCTCATGGTCATAGAAATCCACGATCCTGTCAGGTACCTTCATCTTTTTAGCAAAATGGAATAAAACCTTACTTCCCTTGGGTGAGACCACATATATCTCCACCCTGTTACAGGTCATAAGTACGCAGCACTCTTCCACTTGTTCATTAGAATACAGCATCTTTACGATTTTATCCACACTACCGTGCCATGCATGAAGCTTCTCTATGTCTTCCACACCGGCTTTTACATGGGTGATCAGCATGCTGGAAATCTCTGTCATCAAACTCTCCTGGTTGCTCTGCTTTATAAGTTGAACTAATTAACTCCATTAGTTATATGTTTTAAGGCAATATCGAAAGCCAGTTCATAAGACTCTGCCAGTGCCTTCCACACATCTTCATCTTCCAGTATGGCCCATAATATCCTGGAACGGTCTGACTGGGACCCTACCTCTTTTTTCAATACCGGCCTGATCTCGCCTAAAAGCCTGGCCATATCCTCAAACTGCGGCCCAATAGCCTGTTCTATCTTTTGCCTCATATACTTAGAAAGAGCAGGACTGGCACCACCGGTGGAGATGGCAAGGATAATATCACCCCTCTCGATAATGGACGGCACCACAAGGTCTTCCAGTCCGTCAACCGAATTTACCAGGCATCCGTTATTGTGTGCGATATCCCGTATTCTCCTGTTAAGCTCCAGGTCGCTTGTTGTGGGTATTACTAAAAACGCATCCCTGATATACAAAGCGATCTCATCATCAGACAGTTCTCCACCGGTATTGACCAGGCAGACACCATGTTGTCCCAGTTCCTGGATAGCAGGAGTAAAACTGCGGCTGATAATAGTAGTGGGTGCATACCTTGAAAACAGGGCGGCTTTTCTTTCACCTACCTGACCGCCACCGAATATCACCACTTTCCTGTCATTCATATCTATTAACAGGGGTAGGAGTCCGGGTATGTTATCATTCAAAGCCTTACACCGGTTTTCTTGAATTCTTTTTCACTGAACAATATATTATAATCATCAATACTTGTGGCCTTTGATATCTGTTTGGCTACATTTCTGCACTCCTCACGCGTGTATGCATGTACCATTGTGAACAGGTTATACGGCCAGCCCTGTCTCCTGGGCCTCTGGTAACAGTGGGTAACCTCTGTAAATCCTGCCATAATGGCACCTACATCTTCGACACGGTCATCGGGTACATTCCAGGTACACATGGCGTTTGCAGTAATACCTATTACCCTGTGCCCTATGGATGCGCCAAAGCGCCTGATGACACCTTCACGCTGCAGGTTCTCGATCCTGTGTATCACATCATCCACAGAAATACCCAGTTGTGCGGCGACTTCATTGAACGGCTCGGGAACAAGTGGAATACCGTCTTGTGTGATCCTCAGTAATTTTACATCAATATCGTCCATGTGATCTCCTGTTTTATCTTGGTATTATTCGTGTTTTGGTATATAAAGTATAAATATCTCCTCAAATCGTGGTCCAAAATTATCCCATTTTGTCAGGAAAAACCGTTCAACAGTTTAAATTTTATCATAAAAATTTTATGAAAACCATTGTTTCCAATCAAATTCAGCACCTTACCGAACTCGTAAAAGCCATTGAGGACATAACTAATAAATCCGAACATGCAGCAGACTGCTTGATGACTATGATACTTAAAAGATAAAACCTGCCTTAGTGCAGGTTCCCGTCTTCATTCAACGCACCCAGCATCTCTATGATCGAATACGCAGCGCGGGTTACGCCCATACTCCGGCTATCCGTATCCGTGCCAGCCAGATACAGGTTTTTGATAGGAGTCCTTATATCTGCGAATTTTCCATTAATGGTGACAGCCGCTTTTTCAGGAATTGTGATCTGTTCATGCTGCATCTCAACATGTCTTTCTATGGATGGCACGGCACGGTAAATAGTATCATACGCATTCTTTATAACTGAATCTTCAGGTTTGTCATCATCCATCACAAACCCGAACCCTACGAGCTGTTTTCCTTTTGGTGCAAGAGATGAGTCGAAATTACTTATCGGCATTGCCCAGTATGGGGTGTCCTTGAACCATACCTCAGAACCCATATAGTTGAACTCGTCCATCTTTCTGTCAAGACCCAACCAGACGGTCAGGCTCTTGGTCTGGACAATTTCGCCAAGATAGTTAATATAAGATCCTGGCAGGTCTTCAACAATATCAGGCAGGTTCTTTGCAAAACCTGTGTAGACCACGAGATCGGCATAGTAAGCCTGGTCCGTTTCTACACCTATGACCTCCCCCTCATTTGCGAGGATGCGTTTTACCTCACAGTGGGTCTGTATCTCAACCGTTGTCGGAAGAGAGTAGAGAACAGCATTTAACACTGATTTGAGCCCTTTACGCGGATACCCTTGAGCTGGGGCAGTATCACTATTGGCTACAAACCTACTGATCGATGCAAGCGAGATTGGAACAGTGCTTTTGATCTGAAGTGATGATTCCAGTATCCCTGACAATGTTAACCCCAATGATGTATGAAAATTGGAGCGTAATATGGACTGAAGAATAGATTCAGTATGTTGCGGCATTTCTTTTGGCCCCACAATACTTTCAAACTGCTCCTGTGTGACACTGTCGCGTATGAAACTGCTGCCGGTCAGCATCCTGTGAATAGATGTTTCCTTCATAGATTTCCCTGACAGGAAATATGATATTGCGTTGACAAAATCATATGTATCCTTTGACAGGGTACGTGGCAGTGAATCATACACAGATTGTTTAGAGAGGTCTGTACCAAAAGTTGATAGCGTAAGAGCTTTTGTGGCTGCCTGTGACAGCACAAGCCTGTCTTTTTTTGGAAGAATGTCGTATGTGATAAAATCCTTCAGGTTCGATGGGACCTTCTGGAAACTGTCTTCTGTTCTGATAAAATAATTCCCATAATCCTCAAACACTGGCATGTAATCAAAATAGTTATCCATCAGCCTCTTCAATGGTCCAACTGCAAGATGCGTGATGGCATGGGGACCGGTATCGACCTGATAATCATCCACCATGTAACTATTGCAATTTCCACCTACATGCCCCGTTTTTTCGAGCACCAACACTCTTTTACCATGTTTTGATAGTGTGAGCGCAGCCAGAAGTCCGCTAATCCCCGCACCTACAACTATTACGTCATACTTATTCATTTTTTTATTCCACCTTAATGAGATGCGTTTTGCTCGAATATTTCGGGCACAATGTATCTTATAATTCTATTCTGTTAGTTTCTCGACGTATGGGAAAGTATATACTTTACTGCAGGCTTAGAAAATGTGAACGAAGTGAGCATTTTCTTGATTGTCTCTTTTGGTATTATTCATGTTCTGGTTGGAAACTTTTTACTTCCACACCTGCACTTTCAAAGAACCTGAGTGCTTCAGTGTCAGGATAATTATTATTGAATACAACCCTCTTTATCTTTGAATTGATTATCATCTTTGCGCATAGTATACATGGCTGGTGGGTACAGTAGAGGGTGGCATCTTCAATACTTACGCCGTGAAGTGCTGACTGGATGATGGCGTTCTGTTCTGCATGTACGGCCCTGCACATTTCATGCCTGGTACCGGAAGCAATATTCTGCTGTTCACGCATGCACCCGATATCAAGACAGTGTTCAAGGTTCCTTGGCGCACCGTTATATCCTGTTGAAAGGATACGCTTATCCCGTACTATTACGGCCCCTACATGGTTTCTCAGGCATGTGGAGCGCTTGGCAACCACCTCAGCTATCTCCATGAAGTACTCATCAACTGTGGGTCTTTTATCCATGTTTTTTTCCTGTATTTTTTTTAGTATCCTAATGAGAGTAAAAGGTAAATAGGTTGTGTTATATCATTATCGGCTGCTAATCAAGGCATTGAATTTATTATTACTATTATCTATCATACATGGTGTTGTTAATGAAGAATATCAACATAGAACAATATATTGACTCATATCTTAAGAAAGTATCAACAACACAGATGATTATCATCCCGCTTGTTTTCTTACTACTATCTCTTGTTATCCTGGGCTGGACATTTATTTCTACAGGCAGTCCGGTGGAACTGGGTGTCGAATTTACAGGAGGTACCATAGTTACTGTAGAGTCCCCGTTGTCCTTTGAAGAAGTGCAGCAGCAGTTCACTTCGCAATTTCCGGACACACCGCCAATAAGCGCACGGGATTATGGCGGCGGACGGGTTATGCTCCAGTTCGCTCCCATGGATGAGGCTGCACAGATGGAACTGAACGAGTACTTGACCTCCAATTACGGTAAGGAGATATCACTGCAGCAGATGAGTGCGCAATACGGCCAGAACCTGCAATTGAGTGCAATAAAAGCTGTCATATATGCATTCCTTGGAATGGCTGTGCTGGTTTTTATCATATTCAGGTCAGTGGTACCTTCCGGTGCGGTTGTACTGTCCGCATTTTCCGATATCGTCATAGCAGCCACATTGATGAACCTATTCGGCATTGCCCTGTCACTGGGCACTGTAGCAGCACTGCTTATGCTTATTGGTTATTCCATTGACAGCGACATCCTGCTGACCACCCGGCTGCTCAAGCGAAGGGGCAAGCTGGACGATAAAGTAAAGGGGGCGATGAAGACCGGTCTTACAATGACCACTACTACCCTTGCAGCCATTTTTATCCTGTTTTTGGTCAGCACTTTTGCCCAGTATGTCTCATCATTTTCAAGGATCGATATCATCAGTGATATCTCCGCGGTCCTGCTCCTCGGACTGGCCACGGACCTGATGAATACCTGGATGCTGAATACAGGTATCCTGAAATGGTACCTGGGGCGAGAGGTTCCCATAGGGAAGAGAAAGAGGGGGCGCAAAAAATGAGGGATGAAGAAGTTGAGAAAGGACTTGGCAGCGATCCCCGGATCTTGCTGATGGGCGGGGCCATAATCATTTCACTGATATTACTGCTGTTACCTGCCATTTTCCCTGATCTGGGGTTTGGCGGACTTAAGTACGGCCTTGACCTTGACGGAGGTTCATGGCTCCAGTTAAGGCCCGAGGGTGCCATGGCCCAAATCGATGCCGATGTGGGAGATATCATAACACACGAATACTCATCTTTCTTAAACACGACTGTGACAGTAACCGGTACAACAGATACATCTGTCTCCTTTGAGGTCGGGACCCTGGTCACTGCAAAGCAGATCGAATCCCTTGGATACGGCCAGGCTGCTGTATCTGGTGGAAGAGGCGGAGTTTCAGCCATTACTTTGCAGGTGGATAAGAACCATGTAATTTCCAGGTATCTGGAAAACAGCTATACGACAGAGGTTGTGCTATCTGAGGATCGGGATGGATTGTGGTATGAGATAAGGAAGCAGACATCTGCTGAGGAATTGGAAGATATCCTGGACGATGTCGGGGGTTCAGTGATCTTATACAAAGACGGTGTATCCCAGGCTACACTGGCCAGGACCAAGGAGATTCTTGAGGATAAATTAAACCTCTTCGGGCTTAGTGATGTTAAGCCAATCATAGTAGAACGGAAATACATACTAATCGACCTGGCAGGGATCGATATCGAGACAGCAATGGACCTGGCAGCTACTCCGGGTAAGTTCGAGATCCGTATCCAGACAGAAGGCAACGAGTCCATACATGCCGTGTACGGGGAAGATATCCAGACCGTCGGGTTCCATGAGGCACATAACGGGATATGGGGTGTGCCGTTCACCCTGACCCAGCCGGGTGCTGTACTCCTGAGGGAGGCGGCCATTGAGACCAATGCGGTCAATGCCCCTCTCGATCATGAGGTTATAATGTACCTTGATAATGAGGTCATTTTCAGTGCTCCTTTGAATGACAGGTTAGCCGACAATTTGAAAATACTGGCTGTGCAGGATATGAGTGCCTCTTTTGGAAGTGACATTGAGAGTAAAGAAAGTGCAAAACAACTGGAATCTCATTTGAGGGCAGGTGCCCTGCCAGTTAATGTGGAAGTTATAGGTTCGGGCCAGGTGCCCGCATCCCTGGGCAGCCAGTTCAAGGAACTTACAGCCATAGCAGGACTGCTTGCTATTATGATGGTTTCATTCATGATATACCTCAGGTATCGCAGGAAAGAGATCATGTTGCCTATGATCATAACATCCTTAAGTGAGGTTGTGATGATCCTGGGCTTTGCATCTGCTGTGAAATGGCAGCTTGACCTGCCTGCCATTGCAGGTATTATTGCGGTCATTGGAACAGGTATCGATCATCTTGTAATAATCACTGATGAGGTATTATATGAGGGGAAACTTCCCCCAACCAAGGTTTACCTTGCACGGATCTCCAGGGCATTCGGCATCATATTTGCGGCGGCAGCCACAACCATTATAGCAATGATATGGCTGTTCTGGATGGGTTTCGGCGCATTGAAGGGCTTTGCACTGACAACTATCATAGGTGTGTTGATCGGTGTGCTGATAGCCAGGCCCGCTTATGCCAGGATAATCAAGGAAGTATTGAAGGAAGAACAGGAATAAGTATGGCCCGGCCTACTAATGATGTTACACTTGTCAGGTACGGCGAACTGGCCCTGAAGAGCAGGCATGTAAGGAACAGGTACGAAAAGACCCTTATGTCCAATATCAGGTCCATGCTTGATTCCATGGGTATTGATTACGATGACCTGTCCCGGGAACTGGGGCGCATATATATCCACACAAACGACCCTGCCGCTGTGGGGGCCGCAGCAAGAGTGTTCGGCGTAGTTTCGGTAAGCCCGGCCATTACGTGTGAGCCCACGCTTGAATCTGCAGCTTCTGCGGCTGCTGATGTGGGAGAGTCCATTATTAATGAGAATGAATCCTTTGGCATCAGGGCCCGCAGGTCTGGCAATCACGAGTTCTCAAGCCGTGATATCGGTGTGGCCTGTGGCAATGCTGTTTTTGAACGGGTGCGAAAGCTCAATCCAGATGTTGACCTGACAGCTCCTGACAGGGAGATCATGGTGGAGGTCAGGCAGAATAAGGGATTCGTATATACGGATGTCGTCAATGGTACAGGTGGCCTGCCCCTGGGTACACAGGGAAAGATGGTGGCCCTGGTCTCGGGTGGTATCGATTCTCCTGTGGCTGCATGGCTTATGATGAAACGGGGCTGTGAAGTCATACCTGTTTATGTCAACAATGAACCGTTCTCGGATGATACCATGCGGCAGCGGGCACTGGAATGTATCAGGGTGCTGCAAACATGGGCACCCGGTCATCCTTTCAAGGTCTATGAAGTACCAAACGGCATAGGCATGGCTGCATTTCTTTCAGACTGCCAGCGCCGCTATACCTGCATACTTTGCCGCAGGATGATGTACCGTATCGCAGCAGGTATCATGGAAAAGGAAGGGGCTTTTGGCATTATTACAGGTTCATCACTTGGCCAGGTGGCAAGCCAGACAGCAAGGAATATGATGGCAGAGACCTGCGGAATACATGTACCGATATACCATCCTCTTATCGGGCTTGATAAGACCGAGATAATCGACATCGCCCGGAGAATCGGGACCTATGATGCATCCACCAGGCCAGCTACGTGTTGTACTGCAGTGCCTGAAAAACCTGCGGTTGCTGCAAAATGCGGTGATGTGTGCAGTGAAGAAGACAATATAGACGTGGAAGAATTGCTAATGGGTGCACTATCCGGTGCTAAAATAATTGATCCTTGTGAGTACAGTTAGTTTCATTTGCCGTCAATGGTCTCTATCTTGAACATCACATTAAGGCCCTTCAGGGTCACCTGGATTCTGTCACCGAACCTGAGAATGTCTTCAACATCGGTTTTTGAGTCCCATTCGTAAACATAATCATGGACTCCCTGCATAGGCTTGAATCCCAGGGACATCAATCGCCGGTTGACCTCAGAGGGCATGGCACCTTCGCTACTGAACCAGAGAATGAGGTATGTCTTCATTTTTATCACCTTGATAACATATATATTGTAATTTAATTCTTATTATGGCTTTTGGTAATCTATATCGATTGTGCTGCCGGTGGTCGCAATGGATGTTAAAATATAAAGTTCATGTGATATTTAAACCGCAAAGGATGCAGAGTGCGCAGAGCTTTTTTACATTTCTCTGTGTCCTCGTTGCCCTCTGTGGCTTGTATTAAAATGCTATCCAGCCCCCACCTCATTCTCACACTTCTACAATCTCCAGCCGCCCAGCCTCTCTGCGCTATACCCTGCCACCGCAGCCCGTCAGGGCGGCAGTGTGGCAGCCAGCCGTGTAGATTTGAGCGAGTTTTGAACCGCAGATGAACGCGGATGAACGCAGATATTGTAGCTAAAATTAGATTATATTCCAATTTATACCATATAATCAAAATTAAAATCCATAATGCCCGTTATCTGTGTTCATCTGTGGTTAATAATGAAATTAAAATAATTCCAGCCTGC
>CBDUUM010000043.1:0-9735 GCA_965370445.1 uncultured Methanosarcinales archaeon | reverse complement strand
ACCGTAGCCTTGCGGTCGTTGAAGTTTTTGACAGCCAGGTTCAGGTTGTATGCCCCATCCTTCACTTCAAGCCAGCCATTCACGATGCCTACATTATTACTTTTCTCACCCACCTGTACGAACTCCACCCTTACCCCGTTGTATTCTGCCAGGCCCTTGGCCACCAGTGGGTCATCCCCGCTCCATGCGGCAAAGTCAGAGAATACAATAACGGTCCCGCCCGGTCCTGCCAGCCGCTGGCTATAGGTTATGGCAGCGGCTATGTCAGCAGATATCGCCCGCTGGGGTGTTAAGGCGATGACCTCCATTGCCCGGGTGGTTTCACCTTCTTTTAATGCAAGCACAGGTACATTCTGTGCCCATACCACGCTGTTCACAGCCGAGAGCCTCTCTGTCGCCAGGGCTTTGGCCTCATCCAGCCTGCCGCCTGCCTGCATACTGGCCGAGTTGTCTATCACGATAACCGTATGCTGGCCAGATACTTTCTCCTCCATGATATAGGGGGCGGCAGCGGCAAGGCTTAACAGTATCAGTACAAGCAGTTGGATCAAGAACAGTGGGTCACGGATGAGTTTTCTCAGCAGCAGTGATAGTTTATTGCGCTGTTGTTCACGTTTTAAGAAGAAGAGCAGGGACGGGATATCAAGATTGATCGTCCTGGGGCGCAGCAGGTAGAGGATTATCAGCGGGATGATACTGGCCAGGGCCAGCAGTGCCAGGGGACTGGAAAAAAGGATATCAGGTATGGCAGCCAACAATCTCATCTCCCGTGGATGGTCCTGTAGATGGCCTCAAGGATGGGCAGGTCGGTCTTAAACGTAAAGAAATCCGCACCCAGCCGGTCGCACTCGTATTTCAGGGCCGCATTGTGGGATTGCAGTTCACTGCCATATTCTAAAACAAGGCCGGTATTGATATCTGTGAACAATTGCTCATGGGTCTCAAGGTCACGCAGTTTTACAGCTCCCATTTCTTCCAGTTCAATTTCTCCAGGGTCCAGCACCTGGATAACGATCAGGTCATGCCGTCCCATCCTGTACAGGGCAGGCTTGATATCATCCAGCGGTGCAAGAAAATCAGAGATGATAATGACCCTGGATTTTGATTTTATAACGCTGCCGTATTGCTGCACTGGCTCGTTAAGTCCTGTGGAACCGCCGGGTTTGGTGGTATTCAACTGGTCGATGGAGGCCAGCAGGTTCACCCTTCCCCTGCCTGGTTTGGATATATTGATATCGTCGGTGAAAGTGGAAATGGCAAACTTCTCATTATCCTTCATGACCAGGTAGGCGAATCCCAGTGCCAGCATGGCACCATATTCGTATTTATTCAACCCTTCTGCAGGATAATCCATGCTGCCGGAAGTATCAAGCAGGATGTGGGTGACCAGGTCCCGGTATTCCTCGAACTGCCTGACATACAGCTTCTCGGTTCGTGCATATACCCTCCAGTCGATTGTCCTGAAATCGTCTCCCCTTTCATATTCACGAAAACCATAGGCATCTGTACCCCTTCCCACCTTGGTGGAACGCCGGGCTCCTGTATACTGGCTGGATACCCTTTTTTGTGCCACAAAAGAGAAACGTTCAAGTTCGCGGAGGAAATCGGTCGATATCATGCTGGTCAAAGGATCTAAACCTTATTCATCAGAGTATTTTGGCGTGCTTGATGATACCGTCGATCACATGTTCAAGGGTTACGCCTTTACGCTGGGACTCGAAGTTCAGGATGATCCTGTGTTTTAATACAGGATAGGCCATTTTCACCACATCCTCCTCGCTGACAAAGTTGCGGCCGCTGATCAGTGCCCTTGCCTTGGCTGCCAGGATAAGTCCTATACTGGCCCTGGGTGAGGCACCGAATTCAATAAATTCAGCATCTTTCCTGGTCTGGATAACAATATTGATGGCCCTCTTTTTCATTTCACCTGAAATGGGTACATCCCTTACCAGGGTCTGGAGTTTAAGCAGTTTATCTTTGGTCAATATCCTGTTGACACTGGGAACCACGTTGCGGGTGTATCTCTCCACTATCTCATCTTCTTCCTCAAAAGAGGGATAGTCCAGGTTGATCTTCAGCAAAAAGCGGTCCAGTTGGGCCTCAGGCAGGGGGAATGTTCCTTCCATCTCAATTGGGTTCTGGGTGGCAAGTACAAAGAACGGCCTGTCAAGCAGATAGGTCTCATTGCCCACTGTAACCTGTTTTTCCTGCATGCTCTCCAGCAGTGCGCTTTGGGTCTTTGGAGAAGCCCTGTTGATCTCATCGGCAAGTACGATATTGGCAAATACCGGCCCGGGTTCGAACCTGAACTCTTTGCCGCCGCCCCTTTCTTCCACCACATAGGTGCCTGTTATATCGGACGGCATCAGGTCAGGCGTGCACTGTATCCTGTTGAATTTCAGGTCAAGTACCTGTGACAAAGTACTGACTGTAAGTGTCTTGCCAAGTCCCGGATTGCTCTCTATAAGGGCATGCCCGTCGCACAGGATGGTAATCAATATCTGGGTCACTGCCTCCTGCTGCCCCACGATCACTTTCCCTATCTCGTCAAAGATCGACTGGAATATGTCGCCGGAATGCCGGTATGTATCTGACAGGTCTTCAGTGTTGTTGTTCATTCAATACCTCGCTACATTCTTTATTTATTCATTTGATATATCAATTCTATTATTCATTTGATGTGTCAATCCTATTATTGTTTGCTCAACAGGATAGCATATTCCCTTATCAGGTCCCTGTCCGGTATGGATAACTGCTGGAGCAACTGGTAGCTTTCATCAGCAGCATTTGAGGATTCCACATCCACGGGATAGGTCTGGGACGGCACGAACTGGACATCATCATCCTGGCCGGCATGCCGTATGGTGACAGATGTCCCGATACCAGGAATTATGACAAGTTCTACATTTTCCCCTTCGATGCTGGCAATTGATGTCTCCCCGTATATATCCCCATCCAGTCCTCCGTCGGGGGAGCTTGTCTGGTTGTCTCCAGGCGGAAATGTACTGTCAGGCAGTTTACCTTCAAGTTCATCCACCAGGGTGGTAATATCTTCCGGCGTAATGTCCACATGGGTCTGTGTGGTAAATAGTCCGGCTGACACTACCGTCAGCACGACAGATGCCATTATCATGGTAAGCAAATGCCGCCTGTTAAGGAATGAGCCTGTATCAACATCCTTTAATCTTGAAGTCAC
Source organism: uncultured Methanosarcinales archaeon (assembly GCA_965370445.1). Lineage (GTDB taxonomy): Archaea > Halobacteriota > Methanosarcinia > Methanosarcinales > Methanocomedenaceae > Methanocomedens_A. Next base: position 6,539 of record CBDUUM010000043.1, on the reverse strand, counting down.
CTGGTTCCTGAGGTCGGCCGCCACCACATTATCCTCATTACTGCTGTCGCAGGCAGCCTTGAGTCTTTCCTGCATCCATTCATACCTGGATTCGATCATCCCGATGGTGTCAATGGTAGGCTTTCTTATGTACAGTATAATGACTAACACTGCTGAGACCAGGATCGATGATGCCATTACCAGTATCTCGTCAAGGGAAACTGCATCTATAATATAGTATTCAATATATTGTGAGAACAGTGAACCGACATTGAAATAATATGACAGGGTATAGAGTAACAGGGTTAGCGCAATAAAATCTGCCAGTTTGTAATAGAACCTGTGCCTGTGGAATGCCCGGGATATACTTCCAATATCATCAATATCATCGTACATAGGACCCTCAAATGTTAATATAGAGTTAATATGTTATTATTTCTATATGTTGTAAGTAACATCATAAAGGTTTATCTTTAACTACGGATGAGTTTGTAGTTTGCAATAACAGCATCAATACCAAAGGTTAGATTCTTTCGGCTGTTTATGTGCTCTTGAATTAACAAATGATATTACTTATGTAGTAGGAAAAATATTATTACAACGGGTAATATTATTATGATCGAAAATATTATTATGATGGAAAATATTATTATGATGGAAAATATTTAAATAATTTGTTGACATGTATATTTTGTTTGTGTAATTAGTTATTTCATGATTGTATAATTAACCATTTATAATATTATAATAATTATACTAATGATATGATTAAAGTGTAGGTGATATAAAATGAAAATTAGAGTCGTAAGTTCAAAAGAGGAAATCAGTACTATCGGAGAAGAGGAGATTGTACACCTGGCATTCAGGCCGTCTAACAAGGATATTTTTACCCTTGTACAGACATGCAATAACCTAAAGGCCATTCATATACCAAGTTCGTATAACAAGACAATATCCAAATCTATCCAGATGTTCCTTGATATGCAGAATATTGCCCTTCTTGAAGGCGATGTATGGGGCCACAGGAAGGACATCAATGAATACTATGAGATCAAACCACAGATATTTGACCGTATAGAGGATCTCAGGAAGGAAGGAAACTCCAATGATGAGATACTGGACCGTCTTGGTATGGAGACCCGGCTCAGCAAAGATCTTATCAAGTTCTTGATCTGAGTATAAAAATACAAACCAATATTCCGGTATTTACCGGAATTCTCCTTTTTTTATATTTTTATATTTTTATTTTACCAGGAAAGAGCCGAAGGCATGATCCTCCAGTTCAACCACTTTTTCCCATAATGAGTAACATTCGCAGTCAAGCCAGGACAATGCCTCAATATCCTGGGTGATGGAAAAATCACGCAGAGCCTGGGCCACATCCCTGTCACATTCCCTGCAATTATGGGGTCCCCGTTTCGAACCGGCAGCTACCGGGTCAGATACTAAAGTAAGTTCAGGGAATTTCTCCTTTGCAGTTCTAAGAACAAATACAGCGCTCCAGAGCCACGGAGGCCGGTAATCCCTGCGGTCGTACAGTTCTTCAATCAGTGTACCTTTCTGGATATTGGTCAGGTTCAGGGAGATGGTAGTAGCATACGGCGCAGCATCTGATATTGATGCAAGGGCATCCTCAATTGCTGTTTTCTCAGACAGGAACGGGGGTTTCAGCAACAGGTATGCTTTGGTGGATACTCCCATCTTTGAAGCTATACCTGAGGCCCTGGTAAATTCATTAAAAGTAAAACCCTTGTTTATACAGTCCTTACGTATGGTATCACTGCTGGTCTCAAGTCCGATCGCGACCTCGAACTTTATGTCATATTTTTCAAGTATGTCAAGAATAGTACCAAGAATTTTTTCATTTACAAATTCAGGCCTGGTCTCAGCCATGACCTTTTTTATAGAACCAGTTTTTCCTATTCTTTCCATCATCGCATTTCTTACCTCTTGGGATACCTCCCTTTCATCAAGAAAACTGCCTGAGGTAAAGATCTTTAACAGGGATGTTCCGGTTCCCATTTTTTCCAGGGCATATTCAAGCTGGGACAGCAGGTCACCTTTTGAAGGGGGTTCATCTGCTGCATCATTGAAAAATCCGCACATTGTGCACCCGCTTTTACGACTCCAGTAGCACCCTATGGTACGAAAGATCACAGTCAATGAATCAACGGCCGTCCCTTCCTGCATATCGCGTCCGGTCAAGACTGCTACTGGCTTTTCAGGAGAATATCGCTTTTTTTTCACGGTAAAACACTCAGAATGTTATCTTTTATTGAATATACATATCAGCTATGGTTTTCGGCTGTGGTTTTCAGCTATAGTTTTGGCCTAACTTGATCTGGTACCACATTTGGGGCAGATCTTCCAGGTGGAATCCAGTTTATTACCGCATTTTGTGCAATAAATCTGCTGTAGATCCTGCCCGCATCCGGGACAGTGTTTCCAGTCCGGTTGAATGGCACCCTGGCAATTATTGCACACGAGGGTACCTGATACGACCGGTTCCCGTGTACTTATATGTGGTTCGATCATTTCAAGAGACCGTGTTGCCTCATTGATCATCACACCATCATTTTCATCTTTAATTACCTGGCGCAGTTTTCCTGCCACATCCTCAAGGAAACCATTGTGGTTATCAATTAAGCAATCCAGAAGGTCAGCATCGCCATTTATTGAACCACTGATCTGCCTGATAGCCCGATATCGCCTGATCAGGTTTTTGTTATCAATGTTATCTGATGCCCGTTTCAGGATTTCAATTTTTGATGTATTATCCTTTTCCTTGTCAAATGATTCTTGTTTTTCCATATGGGTCACCATAAATTATTGTTATCCGGTTGTTCAACATCATCTTCATCTTCATTCAATGAGATATAATTCAGTGCTTCCTGGTTTTTTTATATCGTAATTGATCGAGTTGCTCATTCAAATTCGATGGTAGCCGGAGGTTTTGGTGAAATATCATAGACTACCCTGGCAACACCCGGAATCTCACTGGTTATTTGTGATTCAATTTTTTTCAGTGTCTCCCACGGGAGTTCCATTGGTACGGCAGTCATACCGTCCCTGGATTCCACTGCACGCACTGCTATGATCCAGCCGTGGATACGCTGGTCACCTTTCACTCCGGTCCCTTTTCCAAGTAAGGCTGCAAAGGTCTGCCAGGGTTTGAACTTCTCAAGCAGTTCATTTTCAACGATGGCATTTGCTTCCCTGACAGCGGCTAATTTTTCTTCGGTAACTTCCCCGATTATCCTCACAGACAGACCCGGCCCAGGGAAAGGCATTCTCTCTGATATCTCGTCAGGAAGTCCAAGGGCATGGGCCACTTCCCTGACCTCATCTTTATATAATTCAGATACGGGTTCAACGATTTCGTCGAATTCTATGACTGACGGTAATCCACCAACGTTATGGTGCGATTTGATGCCACCCTCTGATTCGATCCTGTCCGGGTAAATAGTACCCTGGATAAGGTATCTTGCATTGAGTTCCCTGGCCTCTTCTTCAAATACCCTGATGAATGTTTCACCTACAGCCATACGCTTCTCTTCGGGGTCGGTAAGTCCTTTCAATGCTCCTATAAACCTATCACCGGCGTCTATCACCTGGAGGTTCATACCTGAAAAAACTTCCTTGATCCTCTGGGTCTCCCCTTTTCGCATCAGGCCGGTGTCAATATAGATCGGTGTCAGCATGTCCCCTATGGCTCTATTAGCAAGGACGGCACATACTGAACTGTCCACACCACCCGAAAGTGCGATAATGGTCGGTCCGTCGATACTTGCTTTTAATTGTTTTACTGCGTTTTCAATAAACTTATCCACTTTAACCATTGGATATTTTCTCCGGAAAAAATTTTTATTAATAAGATCTTGTAGATATTACAATACTTGCCAGTTAATGTATAATTTAATTCTCTCTATGAAATTACTTATGTGATTTATGATATTTAAACGATAACTCGATTAATAACACAATAACTAAATACTATCCTTTTTTTTACTAATTTATGAGGTTCGTTCATGCTGACTGATGGGGTAGAATCCGAACTTGAACTGTTAGAACGTCATATTGCCATACTGAAGGTTGTTATTCAAAATGGACCTATCGGAATTGTGAAAATGTCTGAGGAAACTGGCATACCAAATCATAGGGTTCGGTATTCTTTGAGGGTGCTTGAACATGAGGGCTTGATAATTCCATCTACATCCGGTGCTGTAGCCACTGATGAGGCAAAGAAATTCATTATGGATTTAAAATCTGTCATTACGCGTTTAACAGGAAAAATGAACGATATTAAGAATATCAAGCAATAGATATTTTGCAATGGATTCTATAAGGAATTCTACAGGACTAAATACCACCCTGGAATTGTACGCCTGTTTTTAAGATAACAAACCTTTTTGCATGTAACACAAAATTAAGATAACATGCAAGTGCTGGTTGTAACGGGGCGTAAGGCCGCAGGGATTGTGCAAAAGTCAGTTGGCAATCTGGCCGAAGTTTTGGTACTGGATATTGATGTTGCTGCCTTTACCACACCGCTCCGTCTTGAAAAATCCCTTGCCGGGCAAGAATTTGACCTTATTATCATACCAGGGCTCGTTTCTGCCGATTTTTCCGGACTTGAAAAGCAACTTAAAACTCCAATTCGGCTGGGTCCCAAGCATGCTGTTGACCTGGGATTCGTGCTGTTAAGTTATGGTGATGTTGAATTATCGACTACTGTACCAGCCTGTGAACTACTAATACAGCAGCGACGGGATATTGCATTTTCAAGTCTTGCAGAAATGGAAGATGCCGCATCACCGGCTTTACTACTTGGCCACCTCAAGATCGGCGGGGATTCGACCATAAAAGTGATGGCAGAAATAGTGGATGCTACTGCCCTGCCCAATGATGAACTTATTGAGAGGATACATATTTTCCAATCTAAAGGTGCGGATATCATTGACCTTGGCGTGGGTATGGCCGCTACTGCCAGTGATGTTCGGCGCACGGTCAAGGCGGCCAGGGAAGTTGCTCCGGTGCCAATAAGTATTGACACGCTGGAGCCCGAACTGATAGTTGCAGCAGTGGAATCCGGCGTTGATTTGGTATTGAGCCTGAATTCTGGCAATATCCCGCAGGTTGCACCCGTTATTTCCCAAAAGGATATTGCTGCAGTTGTTATTCCTGACAGTAGTGGTGGCATGGACAGCCTGGAGGCAAATATCAGGTCTGCAAAGGATGCAGGCATCTCGATGATCATAGCAGACCCGGTGCTGGACCCACCAGGGCAGGGCATGGTTGAATCCATGACACGGTATAAACAATTCAGGCAATCACATCCCCATATCCCCACCTTCTTCGGTATTGGTAATATCACTGAACTCATTGATGCCGATTCGGTGGGAGTGAATGCGATGCTCGCTTCCATTGCAGGTGATGTGGGTGCAGATATACTGTTTACGCCCGAATACAGTGACAAGGCCAGGGGCAGTATAGCCGAACTTAAAGCGGCGGCAGGGATGACGGCACTGGCCGGCCGGCGCAGCACTCCCCCCAAGGACCTGGGACTTGACCTGCTTGTGCTAAAAGAAAAACGGTTCAGGCCCTTTGACAACTTGCCTGAAGATTTTATAGAGGGTGAAAAAAGCTACGAGTGGATGCGGGACCCTGCAGGGAGTTTCAGGATAAGTATCTCTGACCAATGTTTCAGGGACGGCGAGTTCAGGCAGGGCAGGATCATTGCCAGACATACAAAATATACCATTGTGGGGGATAATGCAAAGGAGGTGCTGGATACTGCCCTGGACTTGGGGTTAGTATCAAGACTGGACCATGCTGCCTACCTGGGCTCGGAATTGATGAAGGCTGAACTGGCTATTAAACTGGGGCGTAGTTATTCCCAGGATGATGATTTTTAGACAGGGTATGGTTTCCTGCTAAATATTGGTTCAATACTAACCGCAGAGTTCGCCGAGGTACGCAGAGTGGGGTAAAAATGCTCTGCGCACTCCGGTCCTTGGCGGTTCAAAGTTCACACAAATCCACAAGGTTGGCTGCCACCTTGCCGCCCTATCGGGCTGCGGTGGCAGGGGTAGGGGGGGTTAGAGTATACAATCACAAAAGGTTAACAAATTCATCGATTGTTAAACCAGTATGTAAAAATGTCTTAATTGCCTTCTCGCCTGAAACGACTGGTAACTTTATTTGATATACCTGGTCAGACAACAACTTCAGCGACTTCGGCACTGTAAGCTAAAAAAGGATTTTCAGTTGGTTCCAAATATAGTTCTATAGCCTCTTTGATGTTCTCCAGTGCTTCTTCTTTACTATCACCTTCAGAAATACATCCGGGAAGAGAGGGTACATATACTACATAGCCACCCTCTTCAGCTAATTCCAGGACTACCTTAAAAATCAATAATTTCACCTTGCAATTAACCAGTTGTTTTTAGATATAAATATGGCGACATCTGCCCCACCCGCAACCAACAGAACATGAATCCCCATCGTTCTACAGTAGAATATGAGGTCCGGGCACTGACACCTATGCATCCATGAGGCAC
>CBDUUM010000042.1:0-10150 GCA_965370445.1 uncultured Methanosarcinales archaeon | reverse complement strand
ACTTCGTGTGTTGGAAACTCTCAGAACTTCAAGGTGTCGTAATAAGTTGTTTTTGAGACAGCCTGTTGAGAAAGATATTTTTCCTGAATATCATGACCATTATAATTGTTGTTAAGGTGATTCCATTGCTATTGCCTCAATTCCTTCCTACTATCATTGAATACATATTCAAATGACGGCCAGTTTCCCGTTATAATTTTTCCAGTAATAACCGGCTATTTCACCATTCCAAGGAAATAATAATGTATCCTCAGGTCGTCAGTAAGTTCCGGGTGGAATGCCAGCCCTAAAATTCTGCCCTGCCTGGCTGCCACTATCTTATCGTTAAAACTTGCAAGTACTTCTACATCCGGTCCCACCCTGGTGATCACAGGGGCACGGATGAACACCACATTATATGGTGAATCCAGCATCGATATCTCAAGCGGTATTTCAAAGGATTCCCTCTGGCCACCGAAAGCATTGCGGTCCACACTGATATCCATTAAACCAAGCAGCTTCTGCCCTGTCCGCATAACCTGCTCGCCGCCATCCTTTGCCAGCAGTACCAGGCCGGCACAGGTGCCCATTATAGGTTTACCTGCGGCGGCGGCCTCCTTTATCTCAATGTCGATGCCCTCGCGGGCCATGAGCCGCCCAAGTGTGGTACTCTCCCCGCCTGGCAGGATAATGGCGTCACATGTTGGTATGGTGCCGCTGTGACGGACCGGGAGCACTTCCCCCCGGATGCCCATGTCTTCCATTGCTTTGTGGGCAGATTCAATGTGTTCTTCTACATTTCCCTGTATCGCGATTACTGCAATTCTCATAGTATCGTTTTATTAAACTCCAAAATGACCGATAAGTTCCTTCCCTTGCCGTAATTCACATAATTCATCTATATCATCGATAATATTTGTATTTATTTTCTGTTGTGTTGCGTTTGCGGGACTTTCAACTGTCTAAACCCGGCTGTTGCACAACAGAGTTTTTAATCTTAATCTTAGTCGCAATAGATGGATGGATATGATTGAGTTGGCAACGATTGATTATATAAAATAATATTCATGTAGTAAGTAATAGCGTTATTAATCATCTATTTCATGGTTGGGGTCTATCCATACCAATTTAAATCGATAATCACTAAGGAATCCGTGAACTCTGAATTTATCACTAACCCTTAAATGAAACATTTCTATCTGTGTATAGTCAAAACCCAACGACTGTATTTTTTTTTTTGATTTGGCACTATCACTGGGCTTTTTTGTGTAAGCATTGAAAACATAGCTCCAATTAGGTGATGCTAATATTTTTTTTAAGAATGTATCGAATTTCTTAAGATTATGCCCATCTCTTAAATCGTGAAATGATTTAAATCCAAGATCAATATATTTCAAACTAATACTTGGTTTTTCATCCAATATCATAGGTGGATTTAAGTTGGTATTAATTTTAACCTCTGTTTTTTGTGGTGGTTTTAATTTGATAAGCTTCTTTTTTTTAGTCATTCTGAGATTCTTCATAAATTGAGCGGTAATATTTTTTCATAATTTCAATGCTTATTGGTATATTCGATGCAGTACAATCATCCAATCCTTTACGAGCTTCTTTCCAAGGTTTTTCTCCATGAGTATATACTTCTAATTTATGTCCGCTAAAATTCCCATATGTGTTATATATAATTTGTAAAAATTCATCTGTTTCATCATCAAAAGTTAGTTCACCATCATATCGTGGTAAAGGTTTCCAAACATAATCTTTATACTCATGCCATAATGAAGGTGAAACTGGTCCGTGTATCCATGCCTCAAATTCATCGTTTTCAACCAGTTGTGAATCATAGAGGGCATAGTGCCAAGCCACTGCATAGTAACATAATTTTTGCAATTTTTTATGTGACATATCTGATTTAGATGAAAACCAGTTGGCTAAATCGTATATAGTGTTCATATTATATACCACCTTAAATATAAAACGAAACGTTCTAAACTACGATATGAGTTAATATCATTATTAATATCACTTAACATTATCGCACAGCGTCTACTAACGAAATTTATACTATAAAAACCACTCTGTTTTATCTGGCTATATATAAACTGTTTTTTTGCTATTTTCCCCATAACTCCCTTCAACGCAACACAACCCTTCACACTATCGCATATCCCACCATAATGCAATACAACCCGGAATTCACACATGGTGGTTCACTCACACTTCCCACTTCCACCCGTTCATCTCCGTATCCAAGCCGCTCAAAAACAGCAATAGGTACATCAATTCCCATATCTAGCAACATTGCTGCTACTTGCTCCACTCCGAATTCATATGCCGGAAGTAAAAAAACAGTAAATCCCAAAGTTATAGCTGATCTTAGTTTCACAGCAGCAGGGGCCGGGTCCCTTCCATGTGCAGTAATAACTACAATTCCGGATTGGTCGATATGAAGCCTGGCACATGCCGCCTGCAGTGAAGAAATGCCAGGTATCACTACATCACCAGGTCCGGCATATTTACCAAGTCCTGAAAGGTTCGGATCTCCTGTAGACAGTACAACCGCATTATCTGGCAGTTCATGCAATCGTGAATAATCCTTTATATGTTTGATCTCACAACATATATGTTCTGCTGCCAGTTCAATGGCACGCTCTGAACCGTAAACCACCTCTGCATGCTGTATAGCCCTTGCTGCTTCCACTGTCAGCATACCCGGACCCACACCCACACCTACGATCTTCACAACACACCACCTGAGTCACGAATTACGGCACCATCCCTGTCAACAAGCACGATCCTTGCACCTTCTGATTTTTCTACAGCAGCAGCCACTGCATTATCGATCAATTGGCTATTTCTATCTGTTTCTATTAATTCCTGTACCGTATTAAACCCTGTTGCAATTAGAATACCAGGTACTGCCCATTTCAATACCAGGCCTGGCAGGCCGCATATTATTGTTTCACCTTTGGATGCATTAATACCTTCATCGATCCTGCTACCTACCATAACTACTGTATGTTCGGGAAACAGCATCTGGGAATAACGCATACCTATTCTTCCTGTAGTCAGTACTACCCTGGACGCATCACTGATCAATTCCATTTTAACCTCACCCAGGTGGTCACTCCATGGTTCGACAAATCCGGTAGTACCTAAAACAGAGATACCCCCCATTACTCCAATAGCAGAATTCAATGTCTTTGCTGACACCTTCTCACCATCAGGTATGGATAATGTAACAGCAGCACCCTCAAGTCCGGTCTCGCTCAATCCTTCCTTAATAGCATCTATTATCTGGAGTTTTGGTACAGGATTAATAGCAGGTTCGCCTACCTTTACTTGCAAGCCTCCCTTTGTGACCGTACCGATACCATTTGCAGCTATCAAAGAAATAGCAGTAACAGGATGCGCTTCTGCTACAAACACCAGCCCGCCGGTCACATCACTCTCATGATCTCCTGATATTTTCACAACTTCTGCCCTTCCTGCTAAAGCCCTGACATCCAGCTTTGCCCTGATACCGCAAGGTGTGGGAACCGAAACCGTCTTGATCATATCCTTTTGCTTCAGGGACAGGACTGCTGACTTGGCAGCAGCCGCAGATGTAGTTCCTGTAGTAAATCCCCTATTAAGGATATCTCCATTGGAAAGCACTACTAACAGTCCGTCAGAAACACCCTTTTTAAGTTCATCCAGTGGTATTGTAACCTTATCTATCCATTCCTGTGGTATGGTAAAATTATTTACCGGGTCTATCAAGATCATATTATCAGCGGCTGTATTTCATGCATAATATTGGCGGTTGTGTTTCATGCACACTATCTGCGGCTGTATTTCCTGCACATACCTACAAACCGTTCCATGGATGCAGAAGCAGGGTGAGTATGCATATAACCAGCCAGTGTATTATATACCATAAGTCCATCCTTTGCGTCCTCTATACCTTTTCCTCTACGCATGCTGTATGCAAACCTGGCATCACGGTCGCATTCGGTTATAGAATAATGGAACTCATGTCCCCTCAATACCTGTCCCTTTAATGATAGAGGATTATCACACACAACTTCTGCTTCAGTATATCCCAATGCCTGGAATCTCCCTACCATGCTCGACCTGGCATCCAGTACACCAGCCATTTCATATGTTTTTCCTTCAATTTCCAGACTCTTTCCCAGATACATCAACCCGCCGCATTCTGCATATACTGGCATCCCATCCTGCGCAGCCTTATTGATATCAGTTAGTGCCCTGCCGGATGAAAGTTTGTCAAGAAACAACTCAGGGTACCCGCCGCCTAATATCAATCCATCAATATCAGGCAGATCATCTGACATGGGACTAAAAAGTACCAGCTCAGCACCAAGCCTTTGTAATTCACTTAGCATTTCCTGGTAATAAAAACAAAAAGCACCATCCATTGCCACACCGATCCTGGTATCTGGTTCTTTTTGGTATGAAGGTGCCAGGACATTTTCATACTCAAGGTTGCCAAGGTTGTTTTTGGTGTCAAGGTTGTCATGCGTGTTCCCTGGGGTCATGAATGTCTTTTCATCCTGTGCATTATTTATTTGAATACCAGATATTGACGATATCTCAAGCAAAGCATTCATATCAACATGTTCATCAATAAAATCTGCCAGTTTATCATAATCCTGCATTTGCTCATGAGCCATATAAAGTCCCAGATGCCTGGATGGAAGGGAAATTTCCTTGTCAGAAGGAAGAGACCCTATTACCGGAATATCAATACCTTCAGCCCTTAGCGCATCTTCCACAAGTTTAAGGTGCCTGGGACTGCCTACCATATTTAATATCAGTCCGGCAATGTTAACATCCGGGTCCAGCATCTGGTATCCTTTTACCACAGCCGCTGCGCTGCGTGACATGCCATGGACATTGACCACCAGCAGCACCGGTATACCCAATATTTTGGCAACATGGGCACTGCTTGCGATCTGGGTGGATTCAATACCATCATACAGGCCCATTACACCTTCGATAATGGATATGTCCGAGTTTTGATATTTAGCAAAGGTTCTGCATACTCCTTTTGTACCCATGATATAAGAATCAAGGTTCATTGAGGGATTACCGCTGATAGCTGTATGGTGCGAAGGGTCTATAAAATCGGGTCCGACCTTGAAAGGCTGGACTGACATACCTCTGCGTGTAAGTGCTGCCATTAATCCAAGTGATACCGTAGTTTTACCCACACCGCTATGGGTCCCTGTGATCATTACAGCTTTTGTCATAGGATCTATACCTTACCTGACATGATTATCATCTCATTAATGCAGGCTACTGCCACAGGTGTACCCCCCCGGGTTCCAGTGCAGGTTATGGATGGTACATCTATTTTCCTTATCTTTTCTTTTGATTCGGCAGCGTTCACAAATCCCACAGGAACAGCCACGATCATGACCGGTCTGATGCCATATTCCACCATACGGGAAACAGTAATAGCAGCCGAAGGTGCATTTCCAATGACTATAATAGAATTCTCAAGACCCTGTGCAGCACTCAGGAAACCTGCCGATGTCCTGGTAATACCTAACTCCTGGGCAAGTTCTGGAGCACCTTCTATATCCAGTACGCACTCTATCTGACATTTATGTCCTTTCTTGAGAATACCTGTCTTTACCATCCTTATATCAGTATATATAGTCGCACCTGCAGATATGGCACCGATCCCGGCTTTAACCGGGTCATTGCCAAACACCAGCAGGTCCTTAATTGCCGGATCTCCCGTGGCTACTACACAGCGCTGGCGTATCCTGTCCTCGGGACCATTATCTCCTACTATCTCTCTTGCAATAGCGCGGCCTGCTTCTGATATGGTCATGGCTTCAGGAGTTGTAGCTCCCGGTTCTATACACCTTCGGACAAGTTCGGGATCAATTTTTTTAGTATGCGCTCCGGCGCTCGTTAATAAATCAGTAGTCATATTTCTTATGATATCCCCTTGGTGTAATAATCCTGGAATTCCATATTCCGGATTCACTGTTTCCTATGATCACCGTAGTTCTCATGTCCACTTCATCGTCATATTCCAGCACTTTGCCCAGTGTGGTTACGATCACTGATTCACCTTCAGTGCGCAGCGCATTTTTAACAATACCCACAGGCACGGTATCTTCCCTGCTGCGCCGGATAATCTTAACAGCTTTTTGAAAGTTATTGTTCCTCTGCCTGCTTTTTGGATTATAGATACCTATTACCATATCTGCATCCGCCGTTGCATGCAAGCGTTTCTCAATAGTATCCCATGGTGTGAGCAGATCGCTCAGACTGATCACTGCAAAATCCGTAACAACAGGAGCACCCAGCAAACTTGCCACAGCACTTAAAGCTGTGACACCGGGCACGATCTCAATATCTACTTGTGAATTTTCATGCCTGGCCACTTCCAGCACCAGACCTGCCATACCATATATATTGGAATCACCACCGCTGACCATAGCCACGGTATTATCCCGGGCCATCAGGATGGCTTTTTTTGCCCTTTCCACCTCGTGTCCCATTGTTGATCTTATCACCTGCTGGCTGGTTACCAGATGACTGATCTGATCGAGGTATGTACTGTTACCGATAATGATATCTGCATTCTTTAGTACATTTGCTGCTTTTATGGTCAGATGATCAGGCGACCCCGGCCCGATCCCTACTACATAGAGCATCCCGTTATTGTGCGATTGCGATTGTGACATTGTCATATACCTTTTTTTTCATGATTAATCGATTTTCCAGGCTAAGTGCCAGTGCGCAAGGTTCGCATACGCCGTTGAGTCCCAGTCTTTTTGCTTCGGATGCGGAAGGTACATTGATGGAATTTATAACATCAGCAGGGATGAATACGATCTGTCCCCCCATCTCGGTAATAGCTTCAATAAGTCCGGATTCATTCTCTTTGATATGCGCAGATGCAAACAGTTCAATATCCGATAATTTCAATCCATACTCAGACAGAGCTCTTTTCACAGCATCCACCACATTGCCTGAACTCACATTGCGTCTGGTCCCAATGCCTACAATGACACCTGTTTTCTTATTATCTCCGTCCTTCCCTGTTCCTTCCTTTCCTACCCTTTCCTTCCAGACTTCTTCCTTTCCGATCCCTTCCTTCTCTACTCCTTTTTTCTTAAGCACTGTAACATCAGGGTCTACCATAACCACTTTTGGTCCTGAGATATTGATCACTGGCAGGTCTGACTTGAGCAGATAGGAATTCACTGCCCTGGTGGAATCCCGGTTCACTATCTCGCAGTCCAGTGTATCTGCTATAGTTTCCACGCTGGGCCGGTGCAGTACTTCAGTAGCTGTAGTTATTACCGGATGTGCTCCTGTTTTTGCGAGACGCTTTGTAAGTTCATTAGCACCATGATGACCGCCGCATAATGATATGGCATTATTGAGTCCTGCATCCACCACTACAACCGGCGGATCGTCCCATTTGTCCTTAAGCAAGGGGGCGAGCTGCCGTACTGCAATGCCGCATGCCATTACCGCTATGATGGCTTCATACTCTGAAAATGCTTTTTTAAAAGCATGATCATCGAACAGTATAAGGTCTCCACCTATGCATTCCCTGACCTTAACGGCTGCTTCATAATTATGCTGCAGGTAAATTATTGCGGTGAGTATAAATGAGACCTCCTGTACTGTACCGGATCCACCACACCGCCGATGAGTATCATGGCAGATTGGGTAAGTCCTGCTGATATGACCTTTTCTGCTATATCTTCGACTGTACCTTTGATTATCTTTTGATCTTTCCAGGAGGCATGATAGACCACAGCCACAGGTGTATCGGGAGGATATTCCACTATTTTCATAATTTTGTCTATCGTATGGGTTCCCAGGAATACTGCCATGGTTGCACCGTGCCTGGATAGTTCTTTTAAGTCATCTTCTTCCAGAGTCTCACCTGCGGGTCTGGAAATGATCAGTGTTTCACTAACTCCTTTTAATGTCAACTGGATACCCAGTGCTGCGCTGGCTGCAAATAAAGAAGATACTCCGGGTATAACCTCTACTTCAACATTGTGTTTTGCCAGTTCATTGATCTGTTCTATGATCGCACCATATAACGACGGGTCACCACTGTGCAGCCTGACTACCTTTTCACCTCTCCTTAGAGCTTCTACCATTGTACTGGTGATATCTTCAAGTCGCATCCCGTAACTGTTGATCTTTTGTGCATCTGTACTGCTGAGCAGTTCAGGATTTACCAGTGAGCCTGCATATACTATCAGGTCAGCACTGTTAAGCAGTCTTTGTCCTTTTACTGTAATTAGTTCAGGGTCGCCAGGACCTGCTCCTATAAAATATATTTTATTATTTTTATTATCAGTCACGTTGTTTCCTCGCATGGATGATACTGAAATAATCGCCTGTATCAGGCATATCTTCAGTATTCTTAATTATCTCTTCGCTGTCTGAGAATAAACGCTGGGCCAGAATAAAATCACTAAATCCCTCTAAGCGCAGTGTTTCGACGATCTTTTTTGGTTGCCTGGCTTTTAAGATTATTCTATCATTGACAGGGCTTCCGTCACTGACCTGGAAGGAGGTATCTATACTGATATCGGTCCTGGATGCAAAAGCCGTTATAGAACTGATGCCGGGAATAGTCTCAATGAGAATCCCAGGATGGCGCTGTTTTATGATCCTGCTAAGGTGTGTGAAGGTACTAAAGAAATTGGGATCACCGATAAGACCGAAAGCTGCCAGTCCATCTCTTGCATATTCAGCCACCTTAACAGCATTATGCTCCCAGTGAGACTGCAATACATCTTTATCCTTGGTCATAGGAAATTCCAGTATATGCGGCGTACCATATGGTTCAACCAGATCGGATGCCAGACGGCCGGGTACAAAAATAATATCAGCACGCTTCAAGGTCTCAACAGCTTTAATTGTCATCAGGTCAGGATCACCCGGACCAAGTCCTACACCAACCAGCATTCAGGGCACCTCCCTGTATGCTTCTTTGCTGGTATCACCAACAATGATGTAAACAGGGTTTAAAGGTTTGAATGCAATCTCACCTGCAAGTTCATAGCTTTTTGAGATCTGGACATGGACTACTTCACTGAATATCTCCAGTTCCTGCATGATCTGAATGATGTTTGAAACAGTCTGTATCCTGACGGCATTTACCACAATCCTGTTTGTTACTTTTTTCTTCAACTCTTGAAGTATGGGTTTGATATTTCTTGTCCCTCCTATGAATGCGCAGTCAAGGGCCGGGAGTTCATCCAGCACGCCTGGTGCCTCACCTTGAATTAATTTAATGTTGTTGATGTGTGATTCTTTTATGTTCTTTTCTGTGGCTATTATTGCTTCTTTCCTGGAATCAATTGCATATACAAAACCTGCTTTTTTGGCAGCCAGAATGGATATACTACCTGTTCCGCACCCTATATCAGCAATCACATCACCGGGAGAAGGTTTTAGTTTTAAAAGTGTTATTGCTGCAATTTCGGATTTTGTAGGTCCGCCTTTTACTATTTCCATTGGTGATCACTGAATAAATATCGATTTGTATCCGTGCTTGTAAAACACTACGATTTTTACAACAAATTTATCTTGATTATCTAAAAAGGTACCTATCAGGCTGGCCTTGGGACAAAATTCACTTATCCTGCCGTAACCACCCCAGCGATTATATTCTGCTCAGGCTTCCACTGTGACTGGGAGTGTCGCCAATCGCTAAGGCCACCTCTGGTTCGCTTGCGCTCAGGGCTGTGGCTGCCGATACTAGGGAACGCCGCACAGCACCTCACGATGCCGCACTTCCCGTTCTCTTCATCCGGGAGCAGACCCAGATGGGGGGATTTTAACCCGCAGTGGGACATACTTTTTATATCTCCAATGTCCTGTTTGTTTATCTTTCTCTTTTATGCTTCGAGGCACGCCAGTCATAGACCCCGGATTTCGCTTCGCTCAAATCCGAGGCATCTTAATGATGCTCGATGGTTCAGGATTAATACGAAAGATAGGGGGGTTACTTACTTTTGTGGCGCCAAAATGTACAATAAATCAAACAAAATTAATCTGATATAATTGTGAAGTTTGATTTAAAAAAAAAACACAATTATTTTTTTTAAAATTTTACACATAACAGGAAAGTATATATGTATGCAAACTAGAAATACGTGATAAAAAGACC
>CBDUUM010000041.1:0-10197 GCA_965370445.1 uncultured Methanosarcinales archaeon | reverse complement strand
CCCGTTTTTATTGCTTAACTAAATGTCCGTTATTTGGGGTGCACTCCAGAAGGTATATTCCAGACAGAATAAATTATTTATTAGACCTACAGTTTTTCGGAGTCAATGGGCTTGATTTTTTGATTTCTTATAAACTCGGGTCAGAATACTCAAAAAAAAAGGAAAAAAAATAATCCGGTCACTTAAGCAATTCAGTTATTTTTACTTCTAATTGCTGCTTTGGGAGGGCCCCCAGTATACTACCGACATGTTTGCCATTATTGAATACGAGCATTGTAGGTACTGCACTGATCTGATATTTCATTCCAGTCTGCGTGTTATTGTCAATGTCCAGTTTTCCAAAGACTATCTCGCCAGCTTTTTCTTTGGCCATTGCTTCAATTGTCGGCGCAACCATCTTGCAAGGGCCGCACCATACTGCCCAGCAATCAACAACCAATTTCGGATAGTCGATCAAGGCCTGTTCCATATCAGCGTCGGTAAGTACTATTGGTACATCGGGTAAAGGTGATTTGTTCATTCTATCTTGCAACTCCTTTAGTTTTTTCTTCCTTATCTCTTCCAGTTCATCGTCCATTTCAAATTGCTCCAAGACTGCTCCCGGACTAAGCCAGGGATAATGCCTGATGAGGACATGCACTGACGCACTGCCCACAATCCTCACATGTTTGTGTATTGAACACGGGATACTCACTTTCCTTTACTGAAATTGCTCCAGTTGGACACAACGAGACCATCATACAGTTCGGACTTTTATCACAAGCATTTTTGTCAAGTATTACGCTCATTTTATCACAATGTATATTAAATGTTTTAGTCATATTTATAGTTTTGTGTGGTTTATGCACAACTATGCAAATGCCACTTTTCTATTTTCCGCACTGTGAAATCACATGCCCTGGTCATTACATTACCTGACTTTGAAACTGCATGACAGTATACCAGTTCCACTCCTATCAAGTTATAGCCTGTTAGTTCCACTTCTGCCAGATCATAGCCCGTTAATCCTCTATTACATATTCGAACACAAGCTGCGCTGCAATAAAAAATACCAGGTCGTAAACAACCAACAGCTTGATCTCATTGATTGCAGTAAACAGGTCGCCGGTTGACAGCACCTTCTGGGTCGCCATGACGGCAGACATGATCAGCGGTATAATGATCGGGAACAGGATCACAGGAAGCAAGATCTCTCTTGTCCTCATATTGACTGTCAGGGCCGAGAATAGTGTTCCTACCAGTATGAACCCGATGGTACCCAGCAGGATTATGACAATAAGACCGGCCAGCCCCTTTATATCACTGAAATTGAACAGGACAATGAACAGGGGTACAATTATGGCTTCGATCAGGAGCATTATGACCAGGTTGGACACGACCTTACCCAGGTAAATGGTGGAAGGGTCAACCGGACATAATTTCAGTCCGTCAAGGCATCCCTCCTCCATTTCACTGGAAAATGAACGGGACAGACCCAGCATTCCGGCAAAGGTGAAAGCTATCCACAATATCCCGGGCGCTATATCTGCTACTTCGATATTGAACAGGATATTGCTGAAAGAATAGTTGAATATAACGATCACAAGCAGCGAGAAAATGACCATGCTGTTCAACATCTGCTTGGTCCGAAACTCCATTAGCAGGTCCTTCCATGCCAGGTAAAGGAAATCCTTCATGTCACACCTCCTTTACATAATGTTCATAGGTATGGCGGAACTGCTCCACGCCTTCCATTTTATCCTCAGCGGCCTCGTACACGATCTTCCCGCCATGCAGGATAACAACCTTATCGGCAAGTGCCAGCCCCCGCTCAAGATCGTGGGATACCATGACCTGGGTCTTGTCTGATACATCAAGTTCGTTTAAGATAGAATCAAATGTAGCTGCTGCATGCTGGTCAAGCCCTGTGTAGGGTTCATCCAGGAATAGTATCTTCGGGTCGTGCAGGATGGCCCGGGCAATGCTCAGGCGCTGTTTCATACCCCTGCTAAAGGTACCCACCCTGTCATCCAGCCTGTACTGCAATCCTACCTCTTCCACAAGTTCGTGTATCCTTGCCTCCAGCTTATCCCTGTGCATACCGTACATCCTGCCAAAGAACAGCAAATTCTCTTTTGCAGTCAGGTCCTGGTACAGGTAGGTCTCATGCGAGATCACGCCGATAAGCCGCCTTACTTCCAGTGGTGATTCCTTAACATCCAGGTCATGGACAAGCACAGTCCCTGATGTGGGGCTGACCAGGGTGGACATGATCTTGACCAGGGTGGTCTTGCCGGCACCGTTGGGACCGAATATTGTTAAAAAATCCCCTGTCTTGATATCCAGGTTGATATCACGAAGCACAGCATGGTTTCCGAAAGTCTTTGATAAATGCCTGATGGAAATAATGATTATCTGCTCCGTTACATATTTTAGAAGTAACTACTCTTTCCTGGTTTTTTTAAGTTCCGATTTGCAGCGGACTTGCAATCTTCTTAAGTGTGGCCACGGCAGACAGGGCAGCCAGGTAGCTTGTTTTCGGGTTTTCCGGGGAAGGTACATTCTCTACCTGTGTGGTAAACCTGCCAAAGTCCCCTACTACTTCTATCTCATGCCTGTTCCTGTCGCTGGCCGGGTCAACTATTATGCGTACCTTTGTTTTTTCCACACCGACACCTGCCAGGCTGATGGCAGCAGCCACATTGACATTTGCGGGAAAGGCTTTTACAGCATCATGGGCAGCACCCTCGAAAATTACCGTAGATTCCTTGAAACCCTCCAGGTCAATATTGTGTTCGACCACGTACGGTGCTCCGTCAAGAGCTCTGGGCGGTTTGGTCGTGGTGAGAGTAATAGATTCTATTCCAGCTATGGATGCGGACTTGATCCCGTCAATACCTACCACCGCTCCTGAAGGCAGGTATATCTTGCAGTTATTTTCCAGTGCAAGGGTCGTAAGCCTGTTCATCAGGTCGGAATCGACCAGGGCGCCTACACTCATTATCATCACATCACACCCATTTTCAAGAGCAGTAACTGCTGCTATCGGGACTGCTTCGGATGCGGCGGCTTCCACAACAAGGTCCACCATTTCTACCATCTTGCGGATCTTTACCATCTCTGGTTTACAGGCCAGGCTGGCGCATAGAGTTTCCATTAGTTCAGTATGGTGTTCGTGTACGGCAACAAGCCGGACACCTTCGATCTCAGTATCCAGGGCATGACAAATAAAGGACCCGATCGCACCACACCCTACAACTCCTACACGAAGCATATTAGCACACCTGTTTAGTATTTATTAAAAATTATCCAGTACAATCTGCACGATCTCTTTGAAATCATCTTTTAAGGAATAATGGTTGTGCTCCCTTGTCACATCAACACGAAGGATACCGAGACGGGTATTCATCAGGCCTACCATTGCAGAGACGCCGCGATAGTTCAAGTCAAAGCCCTGCTGCATAAGGTTGTTATAGATGTCGATCGTAGTATAGGTCTCTCCGACCAGGAACATCTTCAGGACACTCTTACGCAGATTGGTCTCATCCTTACGTAAATATTTAATAAGTCGTTCCTTAACTTGATTGTTGGTCTGGTTCAGTATTACCACCGTTAATATTAATCAGTAAAACCGGGATTCAATATGTTCACTTGAAGGTAAATAAAAGTTGGCGTTAAATAGTGAAATCTACAGTCGTGTTGATGGGAATCCGTTCAACAACCAACCTGCCATATGTGGGATAGCATTCTTCGTACCATGACCGGAACCTGTCCCCAATTTCCGGCGCTATCTCCTCCAGCACCCACCAGGCCAGTTCCACCTTACCGTCCCGCGGTTCAAAAAGCTGCACGGGTACGTCAAGTCCGGTCAGCATCTTGGTGATCCCGTCCACATTTCCTTGTATCACCCCATAGAATAATGTACCGTCCGGGGTCACTTCATCAAATTCACGGCCTGATATCCGGGCAGTTCGCAGCAGCCTCTTGCGCAACTGGACGGCGTCCTTAAAGCGGGATGAACAAAAATGTGCCTTTGTCCCTGGCTCCTGCCTGATAATATTATACGCCACATCCCTGCTCCCGGCCGCACGACAGCTTTCATCATCCGCAGCAGAATAACCCCTGGCTTTTAGTGCCTCTGCATTGGTCTGTGAGAACTCCAGCTCGTTGAGGTTTATGAACACATCACAATCCCTGGCAAAACCTGCAACCTGCTCTGAACCCGGCAGGGAAGGTATCTCAAAACCTGCATCCATACCCAGTTCTTTTGCTATTCCCAGCGACCTGGCAAACCCTGACCCGGGAAGATGGTCCCAGATTTCCGGTTGCGGATGGAATCGTATTTCATCGAGTCCTGCTGCTTTAAGCTTTTTTAGAATTACTCTGTCAGGGGACTGGGCAGTATAAAGGTGGATGTGATGCTCCCTGCCAAAGCTGGCTTTCAGGAGCTTGATATAACCAAGTACCCTGTCCGGCACCAGCAGGGGTTCACCCCCGGTAATCCCGGTACCCAGGGCATTCATGCTTCGGGCCTCGTCCAGGATATCATTATCTGACGATACCGGGCGTTCGTTAGCGAATATTACATCCTTGTGCATCCGCTTTCCAGAGACTGGGCAGTAGAAACAGTTTTTACGGCATAATCCGGTCACGAAGAGCACCATTTTAGCGCCCTCGTAGCAGAGCCGGCAGCCGTGTGGAAGATGGGTGTAGAATGAACCTGACCTTGTTTCATGTTCCATGATGGGGGGAGTATATGTTCTGCTGAACATTAAATTTAGGGCACCAAGCTGCCATCATGGAAGGAATTGATTGAATTAACCTGAATGCAGATTCAGTATTAACACAATCTGTGAACCGCATTTTCGAGTCTTCTGCTGGTAGTTTCAACCGTACCCAAATTGGGGACAGTTCAAGAGCTTTAAATGCACGATCCTTAACTTTCCCCCAGTATTGCCTTGGGTTTGGGCTATCAGTTAAAGCTTTGACTATATCTATAACACTAAAATACCATTCATCATCATGCCAGATTTTTTTTTATTTGAGTATCCTGAAAAACAACGATTTTGTTATCCATTATCAACTTTCCACCACCCGCACCCACGGATGCGCCTTTATCTGCTGGATGTGCGCTTGGATTTCGTTATCATCTCTGAGGCGCTGGTACACCTTTTCAATGGTTGCCATGTTCTCATCTTCCAGCGCCGCAAGCTCTCGCGCTTCGGGGGCAGCAATTGCGTGAAAACGACAACCTAAATGACAACTTGAATGACAACCTGCATAACGCCCTTCAGACGATAACATAATGGGCCCCCCGTCCTTTGCCCTCTAACTTTATTATCCCGGATTCCACAAGTTTATTTATTTCTTTAAGTGCTGCCTGTCTTGTAATTTTAAACATCTCTGCCGCATTACCGGCTGTAATTTGTCTGTTCGTCTGTATATATTCAATGATTTTCATCTGCCTCCCTGTAAGTTGGATTTGTCCTTTGGTATCTTTTTTATGCTTGTCCAGAGAGAGTTGCAGGACTTTTTCTTTTACTTCTGTGATAGAAATAAGAACACCATCGGTGAAGTATTCAAGCCATTGAGTTAGGTCAAGTGTTTTTTGGTCAACGGATTTTAAAGCATTATAATATGCATTCCTGTCACTGTCATAGTAGTCATCAAGTGCAAAAAATCTCTTTATGTCGAATTCCCTTAAATACAGTATCAGGGTTGCCAGTGCCCTTGCTGTTCTGCCGTTGCCGTCAACAAAAGGATGTATCCTTACAAATTCATAATGGGATAATCCTGCTACAATGACCGGGTCAAGTTTGGAAGAATCATCTGAATTTATCCACTCGATTAATTCATCTGTCAATTCCGGCACTTTTACAGATTCTGGTGGCATAAATACCACTTCACCAGTTGATGGGTTGCCCACATATACCTGGATATCCCGGTATCTGCCTTCATATTCCAGATATTCTAATGTGTCCCTGGATATACTTTTATGCAGTTTCAACAGGGTTTTTTCAGTAATCTTCCCATGTTCCTGGTATTTTTCAATATTTTCCAGCACATGGAAATAGTTCAATACTTCCTGCTGTGCTTTCCTTGTGGCTGTAACTTTTCTGCCCTGTGCGAGCTGGCTGACCTCTTCTAATGTGAGCGGATTTCCTTCTATCGCTGTTGACGCATGTGCCGTTTTTATTAACGCTTCTCTTCTTAGCGATACTTCCCATTTTGGTATTAGATAGGCATTTAATATAGTGTCTCTTGCTGAAGTGATATCTACAAGTTTTTTAACTATCCTGTGTGTGTATGTGAAATTAGGATTGAACATTATTTTTCCCCTCCATCACCCGCACCCACGAATGCCCTTTTATCTGCTGGATGCGCCCCTGGATTTCGATATCACTGCTCATGTCCCTGAATAACCTCATTTAGAATCCCCGCAACATCAGCCGGGTTTTTGGATACAGCCCAACCCCATGTCCCAAATCCTCCATGTTGATTGACAGCTTCGACCCATTCTTTTAAAAATTCATATTTCGTTCTATCCTGCTGTGTTTCCTGTCCTTTTGTTTCAAGAATAAGTATATGACCTGTTTTCAACCTGATGAGAAAATCCGGACGGTACTTCCGGACCACACCTTTGAATATATAAAGTATCTCAAACCCAAGGTGGTCATTCTTAACCCACGCATCAACATTGGGATTATGCTCAAGTTCAAAAGCCTCACTTGCCTCCCATGTGCTGTCAAAAACGCAATGGTTGATGTGTGACTTTTTAGTGGGTTCGCAAGGTTTTCCAGTGTACCAGGTTCTCATATCTCCTGTTGAACGAATGGGTTTATCTTTATCGAACACAGGTTCAATATGTTCTGTATTTTCAAATCGTATGGCTTCCCAGATATGCTGAACTACTTTATTCATATTGAGGGTTAGGAGAATACGTTTTTTCATATCATTTTCATTAAAAAATGCCGGAATTATTTGGATTTTCTCAGAACCGATATATTTTTCAACCAGTTGTATGAGTTGTGCCAAAAGGAACTCTTTATTCCCTTTCCAGGTGGGTTTCATCTGGTCGAAAACGTCTCTTGCAGTTTCAAAAATAACCTTTTGCATTCGGAATTTTTTCCCAAGATCCTCCAGATTGATTTCAGATATTTTAGTATAATCGGGCTTTCCTTCAACAACTGGTGCCAGTTCTGCCAGTGTAGCGGTATCTGCTACGTTTAATTCCAGTGGATGAACTGAGTCCATGTCCAATGTCAAAGTTGGTCTGTAAATATGATCAATTCTGATGATATTGGGCCAGCTAATCTCAAATTGTTGCTTTTCTTCAACTGGTTCAATTCTTGTTTTTGGTGTAGGCGGCGGTGGTGGCGGGCCATCTTGTGATTCGTGAGGAAGAAATGTGAAGGGAATCCCAAAGATATTGACATATTCGGCATCGAATAAGCCGGTATCCGGATTAATCTCGTACGTTGTCCTTCGCAGTCCTCTTCCTACCACCTGTTCACACAATAATTGGCTTGAAAAGGCCCGAAGCCCCATGATATGGGTTACAGTTTTTGCATCCCATCCTTCTGACAGCATTCCTACAGATATTACATTCTGGATTTGCTCGCCCGGTTTTCCAACTTGACCGACTGTATCAACTGTTTGTCTTAGAAGTTCAGCCGAATCCTTTTTCGATAGTTTACGTGTGGACTCATCATTTTCTTCACCATCTTTCGCACTATCAAATGATATTGGTTCTTCTTTGGACTCTGCCTTATCAAGGACTTTAGAATCAATATGAATGGTTTTCTCTGGAACACTTAATTCATCGATTCGGATTTTCTTATGCTCAAATGCGTATTTAATGCGTGCAGCCGTTTCTGTCCGGTTGGCAACAGAAATCATGACAGGGGGTGTCTGAAATCCTCTTTCATTCCAGGATTTTACTGCTTCAAGCCAGTCTTTCCCCAGGAGATAATAACCATTGACAATTAAATCTGGAAGTGGCTCATGCTCCTCTGCCTTACGATTAATATCATCTTTAACCTCAGGGTCATTATATATGTGATAAAGCCGGGATTTATATCCGGGTGTAAGTCGGCCATCATCCCGAATTACGACTCTTGGTGTCTTTACCAGTCCAGATTCAATTGCATCGTTCAGTCCAAAATCGCTTACAATCCAATTAAACAATGCTTCCTCTGAACTCTTCTTACCGGACGGAGCAAATGGAGTGGCAGAAAAATCATAACAGTTTAAGATTCCTCTTGCCTGATGAATTCGATCAAGACCGCCAACCCATTTGGTGGCTTCTTCAATATCTTCTTTCTTCAAGCCTTTAACCTTTGATTCGGCAGGGATGCGCCATGCGTGATGTGCTTCGTCATTTATCACAACAATATTGCGGGCGTTTGCCATCTCTCCAAGAACTTCACGTACATATGCCTCATTGCTCTTTGCTCCCCGTTTATCCACGCTTTTCTTTTTAGCAATCTTCTCATCGGTTTCCCAGTTCAGTGTATGCCAGTTATGAATTAGGACTTTTCCCTGTCGCAATTTTTCTATTAAACCCGGCGGTACAATATTGAACTCATCGTAATAATTCCCCTCTGATGAGGGGATTAAAACCTGAAGCCGGCTTTTTACAGTAAGGCCGGGGGCAACGATAAAAAAGTATTTTGTAAACCGAGTATCTTGGGTGTAAGTTACTTTGTTCAATATCTGCCATGCAATTAACTGGGCCATTACAATTGTTTTTCCTGACCCGGTAGCCATTTTGGAACATAGGCGTTTAAATTCTCCTCCGTCTGATGGTATTTCTATACCCACTTTTTCTGCATCCGGTGCTTCTGTCAGCCATATCAAGGTTTCAATCGCTTCAAGCTGACAGAAAAAGAACTGCCGGTATTCCCGTTCTTCTGGGTTGTACCAGTGTTCCAGCAGCCGTTTAGTGATTCCGGTAACACCCGGGTATCCAGCTTCACGCCATGCCTTCACACGGGGTCGTATCGTGTTCACCAAAGGTATTGGTTTAAATTCACCGGGATCATCAAATGATTTAGACCTTTCAGATGCCACAATGTAACCTGCTGGTCGCCTACCATCTTCAAGTCTGAAAAACCGACTCTCCCGTTCGTAGCTCCAGAACTTGCCGGGTTCAGCATATGGAGAATTGATGATGAGTTTATCTATTGTTGATTTTTCAGTCATTTATATCTCTATAATCTTTAAGCTTTCAATCCCACGGTCATCTATAATTTTTACCGCTATACGCTTATTTTCACCTGATTTAAACGGAAGGGATTTGTTACCCCTGTAAGCTTCAATCAATTCCTCATCTATCTCAGCTTTCAGGTTCTTTGCAAGCCTTGACCAGCCGTCCTTTTTGCCAGACATTGGGAAAAATACCTGTCTTGGGTACAGGCTTCTGCCGTCATAGTCTTTGTCCAGCATCCACATAGCGATTTTTTCGGTTCCGCCTGAATCGATTGAACCGGTTTTTGTATTGTAATAGTCAAATCCCAATACTTCGACACAATATTTTCCTTTATTGTCTCCTTTTGTTATTTTCTCAAGTTTCACATCCGGCTGGCCGATGAGCCAGAAACTCTCATTGCTGGAGCGTTTCTTTTTCAGGTCGTCTGTGAGCAGGTCGGTGTTCATCTGCACTTTAAGGAGTGTAACACCAGGCCAGTCAGTCTCGTCTATGTCCTTTGCGGCTTCAGGGTCAAACTGGAATGAAGCAAAAACAATAATCTTAGGTTTTGGGACGATTTTTTGCGCTTCTTCTATTGCCAGCGCCACCTGACGCTGCTCCAGTGGCGCATGTTCCGGCCCGAATGACAATACTATCCGCTGTGGTTCGGCTTCCTTTGTTTCGCCGTCAGCATGGAGATAACGGGTACCGGGCAGGGGTTCCACTCGGGAGAATTCTATCTTCTGGCCGCCTTTCCCACGGATACCGGCATTGAAGAGTTCGTCCCGCCATTCGCTCTGCCGCAGGGTCTCACCTGAGCGGGCTATGGATTCATCGGCGGGCTGGTCTGATTCGATGTCTGAGAGCGGCCTGACCATTGGAGCGGGAACGGCTTCCATTGTGAATGGGCCGCTGACCCTGGCCTTGGATTTGTCTGTGATTGGCTGGTCGTAGAGTGTTTCTGTGCCGGGCGGTTCGTTGTTAGCTATGCTCTTGAGGGTGATGTGTGGCACGGTCTTGTAGTTGAA
>CBDUUM010000040.1:0-10259 GCA_965370445.1 uncultured Methanosarcinales archaeon | reverse complement strand
CCCCTTGCGTTAGAAAATTTTATCATTCCAAACAATAATATTAGCACAATCTTAAATAAAGGAGTTTTTTTAAAATGACCAGAGTAGAAGTGCTATTGGATGAGAATCGAACATTCCATCCTCCTGAAGAAATAGTTGAACAGAGCAATGTCAAACAGTGGATGGACGCCCATAACATCCCGGATATCGAAACACTTTATAAGCGCAGCCAGGACATCGAATGGTTCTGGGGCGAAATAGAAAAGGACGTAGTAGACTGGTACTCACCCTACGATAAAGTCCTGGACGATTCCAAAAAACCCTTCTACCACTGGTTCACCAACGCCAAATACAACATCGTCCACGACGCCCTCGACCGCCACATCGGTACACCCACAGAGAACAAGGTGGCCTACATATTCGAATCCGAACAAGGCGACGTGACCAAACTTACATACCTGGACCTCTACCACGAGGTTAACAAGCTGGCCAACGGCCTTAAACAACTGGGTGTAGGTAAAGGCGACAAAGTAGGAATCTACATGCCCATGATACCTGCCCTGCCCATAGCCATGCTCGCATGTGCAAAGATCGGTGCAGTACACAGTGTAGTATTCTCAGGTTACTCTGCCCATGCATTACAAGACAGGATTGTCGATTCAGGTGCAAAGACCTTGATAACTGCCGATGGTTTCTGGAGAAAGGGGAAGGTCATCAACTTAAAAGCAGAGGCAGATGAAGGAGTAGAGGGTACAGAGGTCAATAATACAATAGTCTACAAATGGGCAGACAATGATGTTCAAATGGGAGAACATGACCAGTGGTGGCATGAGTTGACCAGTGACCAGCCATCCGAATGCGAAACTGAGATAATGGATTCGGAAGACCCGCTCTTTATCCTGTACACCTCAGGCACCACAGGTAAGCCAAAAGGCGTTTTACATGTTCACGGCGGATATGCAGTAGGAATTTCATTCACACTTAAATGGGTCTTTGACCTGAAACCAGATGATATCTGGTGGTGTGCCGCCGATATCGGATGGATTACCGGACACAGCTACATTGTATATGCCCCGTTAATACTTGGTGTGACCTCAGTGCTTTACGAAGGTGCACCTGCCCACCCAGAGCCAAACAGGTTGTGGGAAATAATTGAACGACACAAAGTAAGTGTACTTTATACCTCACCCACATCCATCAGGATGCACATGCGCTTCGGCGACGAATGGACCCGGAAAAACAACATGGACAGCCTCCGGCTCCTGGGCAGTGTGGGTGAGCCCATCAACCCCGAAGCCTGGATATGGTACTATGAGAACATCGGCAAGGGACGGTGCCCGGTAATGGATACCTGGTGGCAGACCGAGACCGGTAGTTTCGTAATATCCCCGCTGCCCCTGTCGCCCACAAGACCCGGCTCTGCAGGAAGACCATTACCCGGTTTTAGCGCCCTGGTAATTGACCATGACGGCAAC
Organism: uncultured Methanosarcinales archaeon; assembly: GCA_965370445.1. GTDB lineage: Archaea > Halobacteriota > Methanosarcinia > Methanosarcinales > Methanocomedenaceae > Methanocomedens_A. Next base: position 8,805 of record CBDUUM010000040.1, on the reverse strand, counting down.
CCTGTCATAAATGAAGGGGGCAGTTTGGTTATGAACAGTCCATGGCCAGGCATGCTGCGCACCCTTTACCATGAGTCAGGGAGGTATGAAGAGCATTACTGGAACAAAGCCGGCGAATTCATAACAGGGGATATTGCCAGGGTGGATAGTGACGGTTATTTCTGGGTACAGGGCAGGGGCGATGATGTATTGAAGGTATCAGGCCACAGGATAGGGAACTCAGAAGTGGAATCCGCACTGGTCAGCCATCCACATGTCAGTGAAGCCGCAGTGGTAGGCCGTCCCGACGACCTCAAAGGTGAGAGCATAACCGCATTTGTGGTGTTAAAGATCGGAGTTGATCACAGTGAAGAACTGTTACAGGAACTAAAGGGCCACGTGGCCGAAGAGATCGGGAAGATCGCCAGGCCGGACACGATATACTTTGTTAACGACCTCCCAAAGACCCGAAGCGGTAAGATCATGCGCAGGGTAGTGCGTTCAGCCATTATATCCGGGGAAGTAGGAGATATCTCCACCCTGGCCAATCCGGAAGCTGTCCATGAAATTGAAATTGCACTGCAGAACAATAAGAAAACCCATGGATAGTATATCCTTACCATTGCAGGATTTGCGATAAAGTTTATTTTCAGTAAGTATAAATATATAAATATTAAACATATTTACTACTTATGAAACTCTGTCCCAGCGGCATTGCATACATGGATAAAATGTTAGGTGGTGGCTTACCAAAACCATCACTGATCCTTATCGCAGGCAGCGTAGGTGTCGGGAAGACCACCCTGGCCTTACAATCATTATCAGCGGCCGCTGCTAACGGTGAAAAAGCACTATATATCCCTATCACATCCCAGTCAGAGGAAAAACTGACTGACTATTTACACAATTACACCTTTTTCAATGACAATATCATTGTCCGTCCTGTCGACCGCTCCACTGCTGAGAAGGATCCGCTGACCATACTTCTGGACATAGGTACCATAATGGCTTCTACCAATCCTGACAGGGTAGTGATAAACCCGCTGAATACACTGGGTTTCGGCTTCCCTGTCAGTGAAATACGCCGCTTTTATTATTCCTTTGATGCAATGCTGCAGGACTGGTCTGCCCAAACACTGGTAACAGGCGAATTGAGCAAGCAGGAAGTCCACAATTCGATCCTGCCCCATATTGCAGACGGCGTGATATACCTGGACCAAAAAACAATCGGGAACAGGACTGTCAGGAAGATGGATATAATCAAAATGCGGGGTGTGGGTGAAACATCTGAAATTACCCGATGTTATGAGTTCAAGATCGAAACAGATGGTATCCGTATCTTCCCAAAACTTGAACCTGTAAAAAGCGACCAGCAGTTAGGCGATCACCAACTGTCAACCGGGGTAAGGGGACTTGACAGCATGATGCATGGAGGGATACCTTCCCTATCCACAATACTGGTCATGGGGGGAGCAGGGACGGGTAAGACACTTCTTGGCCTGCAGTTCATAATGGCAGGACTAAAACTGGGTGAACCCGGAGTTATCATACTGTTCGAGGAACGCGAGGACCAGTTGATATATGAAGCTTCCAGGATGGGCTGGGATCTTAAGGGGTTCATGGATAGTGGCCTGCTTAGGATAATCTATGCAAATCCCCCGGATATTTCACCGGACGAACACAACCTGGAGATAAAATCGCAAGTGGAGGACATTAGTGTAAAACGATTGCTATATGATGGGGTCTATAACCTTGAATCAGTCATACCAGATCCGGTAGAATTGAGGGAGCATATCAGGTTGCTTACTGATTATTTAAAATACAAAGGCGTCACCGTTATGTTGACCAACGAGGTATCAAAGAAAATTGCACCTGATAACATGCCTGATATGAGTATATCATCCATAGCTGATGCCATTATCATGCTTAATTTTACAGACGTACAGAACAGGTTTGACCGTACCATGTCAGTTCTTAAGCTAAGGGGCAGCCACCATGACCTGTCGGTCAAGAAATATATTATCGGGGATCATGGCATCGAGATAGTCCAGAAGGGACTTGAAGAAATTTAATGTTATTCGGGAACGAACTTGGTACCGTAATAGATCATACCCTTTTCACTTTCCTCACCCAGTTTCCTGAACACCGGACGTACCCTGGTACCGATCTCTAATTCTCCGGGTTTGCATATTACCTGGCCGGTCAGGCTGGGACCCTCATCCAGCTTAATTATTGCCAGGTTATACGGGACCTGGTTGGCATAACCCTTAGCTGCCGTATGGATTACGGTATAAGTGATAACCTCGCCTTTGCCTTCGAACTGGTAACTCTCGATCTCCCCATCCCTGCGGCATGTAGGACACATCTGCCTGGGCGGGAAATAATATTCTCCACACGTAGTGCAGTGGGTGCCTATGAGATTGTACCTGTGCGGGATCTTTCTCCAGAACCTTGAAACTGTCATTTCATATCACCTGTCCCTCGAAAATATATGTACCACAGCAGTGCCGCCCGAACCGCCTACATTATGGATCATACCGATCCCGGCACCATCGACCTGGCTTTTACCTGCCGTTCCCCTCAGCTGCTCTGTGATCTCTACTGCCTGTTTGATACCGGTGGCTCCCACAGGATGCCCGCAGGCTTTAAGACCGCCCGATGTATTCACAGGTATGCGGCTGCCAATGGCAGTTTCGCCATCTTCTGACGCCCTGCCGCCATCACCTTTTTCGAAAAATCCCAGGTCTTCTATAGCGCATATCTCGGCAATAGTAAAGCAGTCATGTACTTCCACTACATCAATATCGCCAGGAGTAAGTCCGGCCATTTTATATGCCCGCTGACCCGCCACCACTGAAGCGTCCAGTGTGGTTATATCTGCCCTGTCGTGGAGGGAGATAGGACTGCTGGCCTGGGCCGTAGCCTTCACGTATACTGGAGTGTCGGTATATTTCTTTGCAACATCTGCCGGGGCCAGCACCACAGCAGCCGCACCGTCAGATATTGGAGAACAATCGAACATGTGCAGGGGATCGGCTACCATGTTGGACTGCAGCACTGTATCAATGGTGATCTCATTTCTGAACTGGGCAATCGGGTTCATAGTACCGTTGTGGTGGTTCTTCACCGAAACAGCGGCCATCTGCTCTGATGTAGTACCGTATTTATGCATATGAAGCCTGGCTATCATGGCATACAGACCCGGGAACGTGGCACCCATAATGCCTTCCCATTCCCTGTCAGCTGCTGCTGCCAGTGCATCTGTGGCTGTGTCCAGGTCCACATCTGTCATCTTTTCGCCACCTGCGGCCACTATAATATCAGCATGGCCCGAAGCCACGGCAAGGATACCCTGGCGCAGTGCAAGGCCGCCGGAAGCACAGGCCGCTTCCACTCTTGTGGCGGGAACGTGCAAATTACTTGCCAACCCGGAATAATCGGCTATCAGGCTGCCCACATGTTCCTGTTCCACAAACCTGCCGCCGCTCATATTACCCATATACAGACCGTCGATATCTTCGCCCTGGATACCTGCATCTACGATGGCAGACACTCCCGCTTCAACGAAAATATCCCTAAGGGAACTGTCCCATAACTCTCCGAACTTTGTACAGCCAGTACCTATAATTGCAACATCCCTCATCCTGCATCACATCCTTATCTTGCCCTTATGCTTGGCATAGTTAGCATAATCCAGGTATATCGGATCGGCAAGCAACTCCTGCACCTTTGGGGCACCACTTTGTATATCCTCTATCTTATCAGTAACCGTGATGCTAAAAGCATCACTGCCTGCGCCTGAACCAAATGCTGTCATGAATATTCTGTCCCCATCCTTTGCCTGGTCCAGGATGGCGGCCAGCCCGATCATGCACGAACCCGAATATGTGTTGCCCAGCATGGGGACCACCAGTCCTGGCTTTATTTGCTCAGTGGTGAATCCCAGCATCCCGGCAGCCCTTTCAGGGAACTTACCATTGGGCTGGTGGAATACAGCATAATCATAATCAGAAGGTTTTGAATCTATCTTTTCCATAAGGCCTTTTGCTGCTGAGGTCACGTGCTTGAAATAACCCGGATCTCCGGTAAACCTGCCTCCGTGTTCAGGATAAAGCATTCCCTCACGCCTCCAGAAATCAGGGGTATCAGTAGTAAACGAGTATGTATCTTCGATAATTGCTGCCAGGTCAGAGGAGCCTATCACATATGCTGCACCTCCGGCAGCGGCCGTGTATTCCAGTGCATCGCCGGGTGCACCCTGGGATACGTCCGCACCTATGGCCACGCCGATATCGATCATGCCTGCAACTACCAGGCCCATGCAGGTCTGGATGGCGGCAGTACCTGCCTTGCAGGCAAATTCATAATCCGCTGCTGTAAGGACCGGTTCGGCCCCGATGGCCGCTGCCACTATGGTACTTGTGGGTTTAACGGCATATGGGTGGCTCTCGGACCCTGTATAAATGGCGCCTACCCTGGATGTATCAATATTACCCCTTTTAACGGCATTACGTGCTGCTTCCACGGCAATAGTAATGGCATCCTCATCAAGGCCGGGTACTGATTTTTCATTAACCTTCAGCCCTTTCTTGATAGATGCGGCATCTGCTCCCCAGACCGCAGCGATATCTTCCAGTTTTATGCGGTATCGGGGGATATATGCGCCGTATGACATAATTCCTACTTTCATATGGTTCACCTAACTTATGGTAATAATATTATATTTCGAAGAATAATGACCTATATGGTAAATCTGTTGTGGTTGCCGTTAACGTGATTGAAGTATCTTGATCATCGATTCCACAGGCATCATTGTGGACATTAAGTGAATGTTCTCAACCTCTGCGATCTTCCTGGCAATGGGGTCAACGTCCTTTCCTTCCAGCCCGTGAAGCACGATGGCACCGGGCTTGAGGCTGGTAACCCTGATGGCAACCAGCGGGGACCTGCCAGTGGATACCCTGGTGAAGATCATGGCCCTTTCTGTGCTCCATCCGTAAAGTCTCTGGAACTCATAAGAAGGCAATTCAAGGATTGCCTTGAGGCTGTCCACTACTGTGTAACCGTATAGCTGCTTATCGTATTCTGATTTCTGCTCGTGTATTATTTCAGCTTCAATGAGGTTAGCAAGTTCGGTCATGGACATGGGGGAAGTGTATTCATGGATGTCAAACACGATTTTTTTATCATAAGTTTCAGATATCATATTCTCATAAGCACGGATCTTATTACTGCCGCGCTGTTCGTCGATATCAAGCAGTGCGTTCACGATCTTGCTCACAATGACAGTACCCGGTGATTTTCTCCGCCCGCTTTCGTAATCACTGATAACAGAAGGCGAAACATCCAAAAATGTGGCTAGGTCAGACTGGGCCACATCAAAATTTATCCTCCATTTTTTCATAACCTCTCCGGGCTTGTTAGAAAGTGTTATCTCGCCAGCCATTTTTTCAGCAAGGCGGTTCTTAATATCACTGTCGGTATTATCCCCTTGCATGTAGTGTACTAATTTGCCTGCACATAATATAAACCTAACGAATACCACATCGTCATTTGACGAAGCGGTTAACAACTATACCTATATAATGTAATTAAATCATAGCAGTAATTGACAAGGAATGGAATAGCCATGAATGATGCAGAAATTAAAGCCGAGCTTATTGCCGTTGGTACTATTGATATCGACAGGTCATTACTTGGCGATATTACCGTACCCACGGCAGGACCCGGAGCAGGTGGAACAGCCTTTTTCTTCAGGTGGAACGGGCACCGGGTCAGGCTGTCAGTAGATGAGGGCTCCCAGTTGAAAGCTGTGGCCGATAACGGCGATATTGTGATATTAAAGGGACAGGAAGCATTGGTTAGGGGGCATATTGAAGCGGAACTGATACACTGCCCGGAACAGGCATATATCACTATCAGTGAGCAGTGCATTTTTGATTGCAAGTACTGTCCGGTCCCAAAACTCTCAGGTAAGATCAAGAGCCTGGACGAGATCGTTCACATGGTGGAAGAGGCGTACAATACGGGCAACCTGAAGGCGATTTCCATCACATCGGGCGTGGCAGGGTCTGCTGAAGAGGAAGTGGAAAGGGCAGTTGAGGCTGTGAAAGCACTCAGGAAATACAATCTACCCATCGGGGTGTCTGTCTATCCCACAGCCGATTCCAACCGGAAATTGAAGGAAGCGGGGGTAGTGGAAGTAAAGTACAATGTGGAGACCATGGACCGCGAAATATTCAAACGTGTATGCCCGGGTATGGACCACGATTTCATTATTGTGAAACTGGAAGAAGCGGTTGGATTGTTTGGCAGGAACTTTGTGTTTTCCAACTTTATTATCGGCCTGGGAGAATCTGACGAAACCGTAGAGGCAGGACTTGAAGAACTGGCTTTAATGGATGTAGTGCCCATACTCAGGGCAGCAAGCATGCATCCGCTGCGGGTGGGTGAGGTTGAGATAGAGCGGCCTACCGCTGAGAGGCTCCTGAGACTTACCCGGATTCTGCGCCGGATACTGGATGAGCACGGGCTACGGGCTGATGTGTCTCGTACCATGTGCCTGCCCTGTACCGGATGTGACCTGAACCCGCACCTGGACCTGTGAGATGGGGGTGCTGTAATATATGAGGTGCGCACCGGGAAAGGCTACATAAAAGAGGTGCACACCGGAAAATACAGCATGAGAAGTGCACACTGGGAAGACTGCATCAGGCTCATAATACAGGACGGATGCCAAAGTACGGGTGCGTTATAGTTAAAAACAAAACAAATAAAACTCACTCTTTGCGCTCTTTGCGCTCTCTGCGGTGACCAAAATCATACACCGCAAAGTACGCAAAGAGCGCAAAGTGGTCATATGATATGTAATGAATATTATGCTCTTGACTATAAACACTCACCAGACTGGGCCTGTGGAAATCATTGAGACCGACTATGTTCCATAAGGTTATTGCAAATTGTCTCCAGGGCAGCATCCAATCCTTTTTTATTATTGTAACCTTCAACGATTTCCTGTAGATATTCTCCAGGCTGCCCCTTCAATTCACGCACTGAATTTATGATGTTAGACATCGCCCTGGTAATATTGTCAACAACCGGAACTGTGGCACACCGGGCTGTCCTGGACAGGGGGTTCAGGTCAACAGCAATGACCTGCTTACCCATAGCCACCAGGGCCTCGCACCTGTCCCCGTCCTCAAGAGGCACGAACACCACGTCTGCTGAATAGATACCCTCACTGCATACCCGCCCCCTCTCTGATGACAGGCCGGGAATGGAAGCATCAGGGTTGGCACCCAGCACATGCCGGGAACCGTGAGCTTTTAGGTGTTCAATAATCTTCAACACCCTCTCTTCGGTCTTGTAGAACAGGTTCACTTCCAGGGGTGCATCCAGTAATATTGATAGTTCAACAAGCTCATCTGGTACCAGGGCCGCAGCGTTGCCGTTCACTGATATAACCGGGGTACGGGCTAGCAGCAGCATGGCAGCTGCAACACGTTCTGCGGCACGGGCAGAAGGTGTAGTGCACTCGCCGATAAGATAATCAAAGGCTTCTCCCCTGCCCTGTGCTATCAGTCCTGTAACACTGGTGATACCTGATTCCACACCATCCACTATACGTTCCCTGGTAACAAGAGAGTGGTACCTGGGATGGTCTTCAGGGATTTGGGTCATGTGGACTTTTAATGGAGTCCAATGGGTTAAATCCTGTGGTATTAGGCATACCTTGACTAAATGCTGAATTTATTTCCAAGGAACTTTTAGTCCTAATCCGCAGTTGTTTAATCAGTTCTTTACGTCCGCTCTCATCTAATTTACAATACAAAGGCCAGAATATATCCAAAATTTCATCCCCTCTATTTTTTCAATATTATTAAATATCAGTCAAATGTAATTTACCCTTATCACATATAAACATTATGGTGCTGCCCTACCTACTGATATGCATTTTCCATTAATGAAGGGTATAGCATTTCTATGATTGTCTCAAGGTTTTGTATATCTTCAATATTATATCTTACAAGTGTGTCCAGCGCTGCCTGGCTGCCACGTTTGTACTGGTACCACAATCGCACTGCATCAAAACCTGACAGACCAGTGGTTTCATCAGACCTTGAAAGTCCCAGCTCGGTCTCGATACGTTTCAGCCCCCCGGTCAGGCCCAGCCTGCGAAGGGGATATAGCAGGTCGATATGAAGCTGGTCGAAACTGACACCCGGCATATGTTGCTCAATAAAGGGAAGGTCGAAACGTGCCCCGTTGAAGGTGACTATAACCTTGCACCCTTCCAAAGCCTGTGGGAAATCTTCCAGGTCGATGCCGTTTATGAATACCTTTGTCCCATCCCTGCCGTATACACCGATCATGGTGATCTCATTATAATAGGGGGAAAGTCCGGTGGTCTCGATATCCAGGAAAATTGTATCATCCTTAAATTCCCTGTATGCCCGCCAGTGCTCTTTTGAGGGGAGGTTATTGGCAAAGTATGTGTGGTCTCGTACATTTAGCTTCTCTTTTGATGTGCTGATACCTTCCAGTATCGATCTTATTTTTGATTCCGGCAATCTGGCACGGTGGGGTTCTTCCCTGAACTCATCCCAGGATTTGATACCGCTGTCCCATATCTTCCTCTCTGTTGTGGCCCCTATTCCGTGCAGGTGGATGTAACTGTTGGTAAGCATATTGAGTAATAGGGTTCACTTAATATAAATATCCAAACATTATATGTCAACGACTTCAGACTTCCTCTTCGCTAAGTCTGGGGCATCTAGTGTCAAGTCAATCCTCAAGTGTCGGATAAAGGCGAGATAACTTAATCCT
>CBDUUM010000039.1:0-10506 GCA_965370445.1 uncultured Methanosarcinales archaeon | reverse complement strand
AATGGATGTCTGGAAAGTAAAGAACCGAAACAAATTGAAATTGACCCGGGTGATTTTTCTGTATATGAATTCACAGTGCCGGAAGGTAACTTCATCAATTCCTCTACATTTTTTGTGTATCCGAACAAGACAGTAAGGGCTATCTACACTGTTGTGAACGCACCAAGGCTGGAGGTAGTGGTGCCAAAAGATATTTCAGGTGTCAAGTCTGAAAAGGGACCAGGGATCGATAATCTGGTGATCATTGGCAATACCGGCAGCTCAACGGTCTTTTCAAGTATTAATAAATTTTCAAATGTCTCCCACAATGTATCATATTCTGAATCCAGGGGCAATAAAAATATACAGTTCGAATTTGCAGACACCATCAGTGGTTATGTTGCGTATACTTATTACTGGGAACAAGGCCAGTTCTACCATATCCTTTCCAGGAACGAGACTGTCAACGTGGTGCTGCCCCAGGGTTATGATACAGGCAATATGATCTTTGGTTTACCCAAACCAAAACCGGACACCAAACGATTAGACGACCAGAACAGGATATGGCTGGTCTGGGATAATCCCAATCCAAAACATCAGTTCATCCTTGTAAAATATTACAAGTCATCACTACCTACTATAATGGGATTCGTGGGCCTGGTGCTATTGGTGGCGTCTTTGGTCACGGCAATATATTTCAAAAACGAGATACGTAAGTTACGGAAAAAACGGGAAATTATAGATAAAGATAAGGAATAATGATCAGATCACGAACTCCATGCCGTCCACACCCAGCGGCCATTCTTTGACAGCCTCCTCATGGGGCGGGAACATGTGGCTGATATGGGTGAACACCACTTTTTTGGCACCGAGCCGTCTGGCAAGTTCGGCGGCTTGCCTGGCGTTCATGTGTTTGACCAGGTTGATGCCAGGGGGAACGATGGCATCTATTATCATCAGGTCCGCATCCTGCATAATATCCTGGCTGGTCTCAGGTATATCCTCGTTGGTATCCCCGGTTATCACTACTTTCCTGTCACCCTGCCGGATCATAACACCTACCGATTCCTTTAATGGCGGGTGATTGACAGGGAACAGGGTGAACTCAAGACCAACTAACTCAAAGGGTTCCATGGGCATTACCTCATTCCTCACAGGTTTCAGGAATCCCAGGTATTGCAGGATATACTCCAGCGTATCTTTCAGCCCGTATACAGGGACGTGGTTCTGGACACGGTGAAAATCACCAAAACCCGCATAATGGTCATAGTGGGCATGGGTCCAGATAACGGCATCAACATGATCAAGTCCGTGGGATATCATCTGGCATCTCAGGTCCGGGCTGGTATCTACCAGCACCTTCCCTTTTGGTCCCTCCACTAATACCGAGAACCTGAGTCTCTGGCTGGGACCGCCATCAAGTGCGTCCTGGCAGGTAGGGCAATGACATCCGATCTTAGGTGTCCCGATAGCATCCCCTGTGCCCAGCAGTATGACTTTCATAATTCTTCTTCAGCTATGTATTTCAATGAAGTCCTCTTGTTGAACTCGCCTACTGCCCGGATCAAGTCGTCCTGATCCAATGCCATACGGTCGGTCATCAGGGCGTTCAGGACACTTTCCCTTATCACCAATCTCAGGTCAGAACCTGAATAACCTTCTGTTATTGCCGCGATCTCCTCAGTATCGAACTCCCCCTCTATCTCACGAATGATGATATTCAGGATCTCTTGGCGCATCTCCTTATCTGGCAAGGGGAAATCCAAGATATCGTCAAACCGTCTCCATGCGGCACTGTCCAGAAGCTGGGGGTGGTTAGTGGCACCGATCAGCAGGACCCCATGCTTTACCAGGCTGATCTCGTCAATGGCCTTCAGTAAGGAGTTCACAGCTCGTTTCAGGGCTGCGTTTTCGTCAGATGAGCGGGTCTTGGCCATGAAATCGAACTCATCAATGAACAGGATACACGGACTCATCCTTTTTGCCAGGTCGAACACCCGGTCGATGTTCTTGGCAGTCTCGCCCAGGTACTGGTCTGTGATCATGGATAGCCTGACCTCCAAAAAGGGCAGTTTCAATTTGGCTGACATGGCCCTGGCTGTGGAGGTCTTGCCAGTGCCTGGCGGGCCCACGAATAAGAGTTTCCCTACCTCTATAAGGCCAATCCTTTTCAGGTAGTCCTTGAACTGTATGGCCTTGACCATCTTTTCCACTTCGTCCTTCTGGTCCTGGTTAAGTACCAGCATATCAAGGGTCTGCTCGATCTCCTCCGGCACAGTTATATGTACAAGTTTAAGCAGGTCTCCAGCACCCTTTTCAGTACTGATCTGCGCTATAAGTGAATCTACCCACTGCCGGCTGACCTCTTTTGGCTCATTTTGTCCGGTTGCTGTCTCGTAACTTACATCCAGGGATTCATAATTTTCATAAAAATGTGCAAGCACCGGATTGTTCTTGATATATTCCACTCCATGCTCATGTTTTGCCAGCCATTTGATGGCGATGTCAAAAACGGTAGGTCTTATTTTCTGCCCGAACTCCTCATATTCCAAAAAAGGTAAGGAACTTGCAATCTCCTGGGGGTCATGAATATCAAGAAGTTCTTCCAGATCCCCGGCAGTGACATTCATGGGCCTTAGTACTGTTTTTTCTTTTGTGTCCCAGTAGTGTTTCCTGAGTTCAGAGGGGAGGTCGTCTGCTTTCAAATCGTTAGTCCTGTTATATATCTCGGCTGTCAGGACCAGGGCGGTCGTTTCTAATTTTTTATCATGCATCAAGCATCAAATCCAAATTGTGAAGTAAAATCTCTATATGGGTTGTATTGAAAGAAATAATTTCCGAATCATTCCTGGATGATTGAAGAAAATAATTTTTGAACTATTCCCGGATGATTCAAGAAAAAAAGGAAAAAACAGGACAACTATAAAGTAAAACCTTTTTCCAGTAATATTACTGAAGTGTTGTCCCTAGAATGTACAAATATTATATATATACTAAATAAATATAATCTGTAAAATTATACAATAAATATTTATTAGTTGGTTGTTTATTTTATAGGTTTATCTCATCTTGTGCTTTTTCTGCAAGCTGGTTCATTCGTACAGACGTCCTTCCAGTACCTGAAAATTCGTCATCTGAAATCACACTTGCAATTTCGCCACCCAAAACAAAAATGGCATGTTTATGCTCAGCTTTACTCCTATGAACATGAACCGGACTTATACCCAGGTTATCATAAATGTTAAAACCATTGTCCGACCCATTTTCTTCAAAGTACTTTTTCATCTGCGTCATTAGAGTGTGAAGCTGGATTAGTTCCTCTTTGTGCATTTATTCCCATCCTCCAATAATTAACAGCTGATGTGGTCTGCGCGTATCTTCCACATTCCTTTCAATCCTTGTACTGACCAGTACAAAAAGGGTTTTGTAGGAATGTGACTTCCTATCAATCAACCTTAAATTTTTCTAATTAATTTTCACGATTAATTTAAAAAATCACCAAAACGCAAGGTTAAAACATATTGTTTGCTATTAACTTGAATAGATGCCATATGCAGTATATGACCGGGATGCATTTGTAACACGCACTGGTCTGGGTCCTGATATGAAAGTGCTGAACATAGGCCCGGATTATATTACGGCAAGCCAGGTTGCAAGAAGTGTGGAAACAGCCGCAGCTGTTGCTGTTACGGATATGGGGCTGGCCCAGGGCATACGCAGCACATCAATAAACAAATTGGCCCCTGTCGTCACAAACTACAGCCATCAGCCCTTTAAGGGCAATTGCTTTGACGTTATCTTCTCATACCATGGCGTGAATTACATCCATCCAGGCGAGGTCCCTGGATTACTTAAAGAGGCAAATCGTATTTTGAAAGAGAACGGCAGGTTTGCATCAATGGTCTGGTCGCTGAAACCCACCAATAAGGCCCAGTCATCACATTTGATGCTGCTTGGGATTCTTGAGAAGTTGGGGATGTTATATTTACACCAATTTGATGAGATATCCAGGTGGCTGGAAGGAGCAGGGTTTGAAGAGATAACTATGGAACTGGTAAGCCGGAATATACCGGTTCCTGATAAGTGGGTACGTACACATTTGAAATGGCTGGAATGCGGCACGGATAAATATCCAGGAAAAAAAGTAACTACCTCTTCGGATATTGACAAAGCAATTGAGGATTATAAAACACATGTGAAGGAACACGGTGAGGAATTACTGCCTTCCATACAGTTTACGGCCCGGCGCAGTGCAGTGCTCTTGGGTATTGACATTCTATAAGGTAAGTGCCTTATTATGTAAATGCAAATATTGAAGTATGAAACTTACAAATAAGGAGCTTACAAAATAAAAAGAGGATTTAATTTTGTTTCCAACTAAGAAAGTACAATCTCTAATAGGTCAGAAGATCCAGGTTGAAATGAAAGGGGGCAAGCACGTCCTGGAAGGCACTTTAGAAAGCGCCGATGAATATCTAAATATACACTTACTAAATACGGTTGAGATCGTTAACGGTGAAAGATCGACTTCCCTGGGGTCTGTGGTATTGCGGGGTAACAATATTATTATTATCAATCCGATTGAGAATTAGGGTTCTCGGTCAATGTTGAAAAGAAAAGGTGGTGTACTGTACTTTTATGTCAGAAGAAAAAATGATCGAACTGATTAAATCCAACAGGGAAGGTATCCTGCAGAGCGATGTCAGGAAAAACCTTGGGATAGACAGCAAGAAGTGTTCAAGGCTTGTTAGTAAACTGATGAAAAAACACCAGATACGCAGGGAGCCTGAACTGGCCAAGGGCAGGAACACTTTCAGGTTGTATCCCCTGGTATTTGCCGGTCCAAGTGAAAAACATAAAAAACTTCTTGCTAAGGGCAAGTTCAGCCCATGTACTGGTTGTACCCTGGATTGTGTCCCTGAAACCTGCTACCTGCTGAGCGAGTGGGTATATGCCGTTATTGAAGAAGAATCTTAAAGGCTGTATCAACGGCGAGCAGGGGGCTTTTTGCCGTTACCAGTCCTTCAATATCCCATCCGCCCTCAAGTGACACTATGGTTTTTCCCATTTTCAGGCCCAGGGCGATCTCGCAGAGGGTACCGTATTCTCCTGCCACTGCTACCAGGATGTCTGATGAGCTGACTACGATGGCGTTCCTGGCATGGCCCATGTTTGTTACTATTGCTATGTCCACGTAGGGGTTGGCATCCTCTTTGCGGGAGGTGGGCACTATCCCCACAGTTGTCCCGCCGGCATCCTTTGAGCCCCGGCAGGCAGCTTCCATGACGCCGCCCAGGCCCCCGCATACCAGTACCGCACCCCGCCTGGCGATCTCCTGGCCGACTATGTATGCTGCTTGTGCGTCCTCTGGGGTGCATGTGCCTGCCCCGATGACGCCTACCTGGAATTTTTTTTCTTGTGTCATGATATGTTATATCCTGCGCTGGGGTGATGAAATTATCGTTTATTGTGAGGGAAATTGTTTGATCTCTATCATAATTCAGGCGCAATTGAGTCAACGACCTCGGACGCCGCTACGCTCTGTCCCGGGCATCGAAATGATACTCATTTCAATAATATTTCTCGTTTTGTTAAATATCTACACGTCATTCCAGTTACAGTTTATAAATGAAACAGGTTGATAATATTAAGATATATTTTAACCTTAATAATTTAGATTGAAAATAATATGGATAATACATTAATTTTTAAAAATTTCTTTTTGGCTTAGAATTTCTGTACTAACGTGCATTGTATCTAATCCTATTCTTTTACATATTCCATAAAGTGGAAAATCATCCGTGAGTACTAATGCATTATTCTCTTTTGCTGCTAAAATTATTGAAATATCAGTAAATCCAAATTTATTTACTTCAGGAGTACTGAGGATATATGTTTTTGATATATATTTTTCGTCGATTTTATTTAGTGTCATTTTATTACTTTCTAAAAATTCAGAGAACTTATCTTTTAATCGATCTGCAAAATTTGATACTTCAGATAAAACATGTGGAGTTACTATAATTTTTCTTTTTAAAGCGAATTGAAAAAGTAATTCATAATCATCAGCGTCATAATTCGAAAGTCTTTTGAAATTACTTATAGCATTTTTATCATAAATACCCATTAGAAGTAACAAAAGAGGGCTGGTATCAAAGATTATGGGTTTTGTCCTATCACTCAATTTCTTTGATATAGATGAAATCTCCTGTCGCATCATTTACTCCTACCTCAAATGTTTTAGGTATAGTGTCGAACAAATTCAAAATATTACATGTGATTATCCAAGTGTCGTCATCAAAAATTCCAGATTTTTTTTCAACTTCCTTGACATCAAAGGAAAATCTAACTTGTTTAATATTTTGAAAGTAATCCAGTACTAATTTTGTAACTTCTTTCGCGTCCATTATATCCACCATATAAATCGTTATACACTTGCTTATTAAATATAAAGTTATTAGTTCTAGTATCTTATGAGGAAAAATATTTTTTTTAAAAAATTGATTGCAAATTCCACATATTCATTTATCATAAAAATATTTTAGGGCATCAAGAACGATGCAAAACAATTTCAAGGTCATCTGATTTTTTTAGTTACAGTTGCGAAACTTATAATAATTTATTTAATTTTGTTCCAGTTTTTTTCTCCTTAATTGTACCAATTCATAATTTCAACATGGATGATTAAATTTCTGCGCCCTAAAAACTCTCAGGTTGGGACCATTGGAGAATAAAAGACACATTGAATTAAAATATCCACAATGATAAAAGCTTTTCTATATTATAACCTGACATTATGGGTTTCATAGGCTACACCCATTCATAATCACCCAACCGTATTTGATTACACTTGGATTTCTGTAGCCTATATATAGGCTACAAATTTCTTAACTCAAAATTTTCATTCAACTATACTGCATGCGTTTTCATATTATTCAATTTTTTGTAGCCCTCAAAACCCTGAATCTCAGGTTTTAATCCCACACAATACCCGAATGTAGGGAATGAGCGAAGCGCAGTCGGTCAACAGTATACCCCGGACAAGATGTAACGTGGCCTGTATACCGATTTTCAAAACTATTGAGGCCGTCCAACAATTCAAAATCGGACGAAAAGAATGTGCAAATAGGGGTTTAAATTCAAAAAAAAGATAGTTTTGAGGTTAAACACAATTGTAGGACTGCCCTTATAACTTAAAAAAATCATTAATGTGCGATGTTGCTGTAATACATACACTCATCCTTTGAAAAAATAGGTATCTCGCAATTTTCGTCTGCAATACCATCCAGTCCCCTCACAACCACAGCGGGAATCCCTTCCCCAGCCTCACCCATAATAAGCTGCGCCGCAGATACCAGATTGTCAGCCGTGGCCTTGCTGGTAATAGTAAGCTCCTTTCCGAACAGGTCCTTTGACCCCCGTGCATCCTCCACAGGACGCAGGCCCGAACAACCCAGGGCTATCCCCACACACCCGAGCCGCATGGGCTGCGTACGGCTGTCACCAACAATGACACCCAGGCGGCAGCCAAAAGCTTCCTCAAGCTGCTTCCTGATACGATCAGCACTTGATGCCGGGTCCTCCGGCAGCAGCACCACACAGTCAGGCGGTGCGTTAGAACCATCAATCCCGGCATTGGGCGACAGGTTACCCTTGGTAATGGTAAGCACGGCACCAGGCACGCCCCCAAATATCTCATCACACTCCCCAAGTATCAACTCCATCTCCCTGGGGTCAACAGCATACTTTAGCCCCAGTTCACTGGCTTCTTTCCCTACTTCAACATCATTAAGGTCAAACAGCCTGCCTTCTGCCGTAGCCACAGCCGATTCGGCCAGCACCACGACATCACCGTCCATGATGGTCATACCGCATTCCCTGATGGAGCTTATGAGCACGCTGCCCATATCATCACCCGGCCTGATCAGCGGCGTCTTTATTCCGAATAATTCAAGTTTATCTGGCATGAACCATCCATCTCATTTACTATTATTCCCATCAAGAAAATCATGCATAATTGTAAGGGCACAGAAATCCCCGCACATGGTACACGGTCCTTTTTCAGGACACATGCCTGATGCCTTTTCAGGCTCAATGGCATATTCCATCTGTCCGCCCCAGTCCATAACTGCCCTGTATCTTGCCAGTTCCATATCCTGCTGTCTGGCCCCGTACTTGATGGAATCACCAATATGTGCAGCTATGCGAAATGCCACCAACCCTTCCCTTACATCGTCCACTGTGGGCAGCCTCAGGTGCTCCGAGGGTGTGATATAACACAGGTAATCCGCACCCGCACCAGCAGCCATGGACGCACCAACCGCACCTGCAATGTGGTCATAGCCTACGGCCACATCAATAGGCAGCGGTCCGGCCACGAACAACGGGAAATCCCCGGCATCTTTGTGGTATCTGACATATCCGGCCACCTCTGATGCACGCACATGCCCACCCATACCTTCCACAATTACCTGGACTCCGGCCTGGTTTGCCTGTCTGGCCAGTCTCATGTTTGTTAGCATCTCCTGGTGCTGTGGAGAATCCGGTATATCATATGTGCAGCCGCTGCGCATGGTATTGCCCAGGGACAGCACTACATCATTCTCCTTTAAGGTTTCCAGGATATAATCAAAATTATCAATAAACGGGTTACCGCATTCATTAGTAAGCATGTAGACACTGGTAAAAGAGCCACCTTTCGATACCATACCCATGATGCGGGGATGACCTTTTAATTTCTCAATACAGTTACGCTCTATACAGTGCAGGACCACGGAGCTGACCCCTTCATCGACCTGCTGCCGGATATTATCCAGCAGGTGGTCTTCGGTCATGGAGTAGATACCCTGTTGGGCTACTGACTGGTATATGGGTACTGTGGTTATAGGCATGGTTGTATGCCTGTAGATGGAACGCCTGATTGCAGGGATGTCCCCACCCATTGACAGGTCGGTCAGGGTATCAGCTTTATATTTCTCTGCCACCATGGCCTTTTCAAGTTCTTCTTTCGGGTCGATCACCGCGCTGGAAGTGCCGATATTCACATTGACCTTGGTGGTGGCACCCTTGCCTATTGCTACTGAGACCGGGCCCCGGGTCATTATGACCAGACTCCCTTCTGCCACCCGGGCACGGATCACTTCAGGGTCGATACCTTCACGGGACGCCACAACTTCCATCTGTCTGGTAATTACGCCATTTTTTGCCAGTTCTACTTGTGTTTTCCCGTTTTCCATCAGTCTCACTTACGTTCTTTTTTAACGTATAGGAAAGTATAAACGCATTTCGATATCGATATAGGTAATTTTCTTAGTTTCAATCAAATCTTTTGACAGCATTTACAGGATTGGATCGTATCCTGTCAATCCTGTAAATCCTCTCTGAAATTTTCAATTTTCTTGAAACCACAGATAAACACAGATGAACACAGATATTGCAGCCAAAATTAGATTATATTTAAATTTCCACCATATAATCAAAATTAAAACCCATAATCACCGTCATCTGTGTTCATCTGTGGTTAATAAGTATCCACTTCAAAAAGCATGGTATTTTGACCGGATTTACAGGATTTACAGGATATTAATGTTGCCTCGTATCCTGTCGATCCTGTTTATCCTGTCTGAAATTTGCATTTTCCTGACTTTGCATTATTTGTGGTGCAATATATCATCAATTATATATTTTTATAGCCATATCGTAGCACCCTCCCCACAAACCCGCGTTCAGCGCAAGAGCAACCGCACCCGGTCCTTAGCACAAAGGCTGGCAGCCTGGGAATTTAGTGACTCGATAAGCATAATAACTATATTAAATATATATTAGATATTGTTATGTGACAGACCAATTGGAGAACTTCAAATGAGATTTAATATCATTTGTGAAACTGATGAAGATGGTAAATATGTGGTTGAATGTACCGACCTTCCGGGATGCTTGTCAGAGGGAGATACACTGGATGAGGCTATGGATAATATTAATGAAGCCATAGTAGGTTGCCTTACATCGAGGCTTAAGTGTGCAAAGGATAAGTTCCTTAAAAAAAGTCCTTCAATGTTCCACAACCGGATCAATATTTCATTAGACACTGCGACGGCTGCTGAATATGCCTAAACTACCAAGAGCCAGCGGGGACAAGCATGTGTCAGCTTTTAAGGCAGCCGGCTGGCAAGTGAACCATATTGAAGGGAGTCATCATATCCTCATAAAAAATGATAGTGAGATCCATCTGTCTATACCTGTCCATAAAAATAAAATACTTGGTGTCGGTCTATTGAAGAAGTTGATAAATAAGGCGGGACTGACCAATGAAGAATATCTGGAATATTTTTATGGAAAATGAGAATTTGGAGATGAGTGTATCAGCGTCTTGAAAATAACTGGAAAATGGGACAGTGCCGGTATACATAAACATGGTTCAGATGGTTGATGTTCATCTAATTCACCGCAAAGTTCGCGAAGAGCGCAAAGCTGTTGCTGCATTGACTTTGCGTCCTTCGCGTCCTTTGCGGTGCAGTATTTCATTAT
>CBDUUM010000038.1:0-10686 GCA_965370445.1 uncultured Methanosarcinales archaeon | reverse complement strand
CGCTCAAGCCCAATCCCACTGCACCCGGACCACAACTCCTTATTGCTCTGGCTCTTCACATTAAAGCCCTTCGGATACTTATCCCCGTTCACGCTCATGTTCTGGAATTCCAGCCACTCACCATCCTCACCCCGGTACGGCATCACAGCCTCATAATCAATAGTACCCACCCGGGTCTCAGCCGCCAGCCCGGCCAGACCCTCCTGCGCCATAAACCAGGGCGTGACCCAGGCCGTCCTCCACTCCAGGTCAAGAATATCATTGAAAATATGCATGTACCTCTTCTGCATATCCTCTGAATGCGCCACCACCTGCTCAGGCGTACCCATGAACACCAGTTCAATGCGGTGGAACTCATCCACCCGCTCCATGCCGTGGAGACCTCCGCTCTCATAACGGTGCGATGTGCCACTGCGGTCGAAGACATACAGGGGCAGCCCGTCATCAGGCATAGTCTCGCCCTGCAAAAACGGCCAGAACGGCGGACACTGGGCATAACACAGCCCGCCAATGGGTTTGTCTATCTTCTCCGCAATCATGTCAAGTGGCACCTCAAGGGTCACCTTGTAGTGGTCTGCCACTTCCTCCCAGAACTCGGGGTCACGGGTTTTGGGCGGGCACACATAATAAATCTCAGGATACACACCCTTGGCATGACCCGAACGCTGCCACACATCCCAGGTAACCAGCTTTGGGAATATCATCTCCCTGTAACCCAGGGGCTTGACGATCTCCTCCATAACAATACGCTCGAAAGCCCGAAACACTGCCACGCTCTGCGGCCCGTGTATCCACTGACCCCTGCTGGAACCCCGCTTGATCCAGCCCCGCTTCATCAGTTCCCCTGTCGGGTCCCTGTCAAATCCATGCTCCTTCTTCCCGCTCTCCCACAGCAGGTTCCAGTGCTCGCCCTTACCTCCGTAGGACTGGGCCTTTACCTTATCCTCAACAAGCGATATAATGCGGTCAGGCACCCGGTTCTCTATCTCGGACTGCCCCAGCTCCAGCGACAGTGTGATGGCACCGTCAGCATATTCCATGCTGTTCACATAGGGCAGTTTGAATTCTTTCAGGGGCTGCTCTGATGGTATACTGACCACATATTCGGATATCTCCAGTCCCCGCACACCGATCCTGTGCCCTTTACCCAGCAGTTCAGCCAGGGGCTTGCGAAGCCGTAGAATAGCATCATGGGCCCGCACATACCTGCCTGAAGTGATCTCCAGTCCAACTCCTACCTCATCCACGTCCATTGACGTGATACCGGCACCCATACCTTCCGGTGCACCCTTTGAAAGAATAGTGCCTTCTGCATCCTTTAACATGTCCAGTATTTCTTGCCTGGCCGGTGCCGGGTCTGCGCTGGTCCTGAACTTTCCCTTGATCCTGAACTGGAGTTCCATTAATCATCATCCTCACAATTTTCTTTGTTATCTTTCCCAACCGTTTTTAGCATATCAGCGGCTATCCTTGCATTCATAAGATAATCATCCACAGTTGCAATTAAACTTCCTATCTTTCCTGACTCAAAAAACGTGGTCACTGACCCCTCTCCATATTCAGTTGTAATGCTTTTCAGGTTGTCAGGTTCCAGCGAGCGTGTAATTATAGCAGCCATATCCGGTGCATTTTCGGCCTTTATAGAAATATTCCCCTTTATCCTCATGCCAGCTGCCCCCCCACTATCCTGTCCACTTCTGCCAGGAAACCCTCTTCGGAACCGACCGGTATACCTGCTCCCGAGGCGATATTATGGCCGCCGCCCTGTCCGCCTGCCGCCTGGGCAGCTTCCCGCATGGCAACGGCAAGGTCAAGCCCCCTGTCAACTAATTTCCGGGTGCCTCTGGCAGACACTTTAACAAGGTCATCTACTTTGTTCAATGTGATAAACGGTTTGTCAGGGCAAACATACCTGATCAACGTACCTGCAATAATACCGGTACCCGAATTATCCTCAAGGGCCACGTACCTGATATTTCCCATCTCCCTGATCATGGCTTCGGCTTCCCTGATATTTTCCACAATGGTCTTCTGGTACTTCACAGACAGGGCTGCAGCTTCATCCACCACGCCTGCATCCCGCAGGCATAACGATAGTCCCAGGTCTGCTCTATCCACCTTACCGCAGCAGTTAAGCATCCATTCCAGGGTGTAAATATTAGGCACTACTTCCTTTTCCAGTATCAACACATCGCCCACCATTGACCTGACAACTGAAGGGTCTGCCCTGCCTGCGATCTTCAATGCCATGGCCGAGGCTAACCTGCCCAGGTCTTCTGCCCCCATATCCTGTATGGAGCCGCTCACACCAAGTTCACTGAGAAAAGTCTCGGTGGCCGCCTTATCGCCTGCCGTGTCCAGATAGGGTTCTGTCAGTGTCAGCAATACGTCTTCCACAGGCCCGTCCGGCACCTTCAGGCCAGTCTTCACTGATATCACACCTGCTTTCACCCCTTCTTCCAGTATCTCGCCATTGGGGCCATCCATCCTCTGTTTATCTCCTACGGCCCCGGTCAGTGCCAGACCGGCCAGGTCGGTATTGTCGCCCATACCACGGGCCACGTAATACGCCGTACCCGATGCAGAGAGCAGGCTTGAACCATCAATTCCTAACACCTGGGGGTTGACATGGACACGATCGCTGTGGTCGCCCACTACCTGGTGATGGTCGATAATGATCACATCATCCTGTACCATATCCAGAAGTTCAGGCTGGCCGCTGCCCATATCGCAAAATACCACAGCTCCGTCTTTCCCGTATACCTGTGCATTGACCATGTCAATTACTCCCTGGTCCAGGGAGCTTACAATGGAGGTGTGGAAAACGATATTTGCCCTTAGCAGGGCATTGGACATTATTCCGGCAGCGCTCAGGCCGTCTGCGTCGTTATGGGATATTACCCGTACAAAATTATAGTTCTCAAGTGCCTTTGCTGCTTCCCGGGCCAAAGAAACTAACGTTTCTGTCATCCCTGGAATAATGGTAAAAATAGATGAAATAGTTGATGGAATGAACCATCAACCAATTTACTGGACTACTAATCGTTCAGCAGTGTCCGGACTGTATTTCCAGTCTGTCGGCATAACACCGTTCCTGCTGTAGTATTTGCCCAGGCGCCGTACCTTTGCTTCTGTAAGGTTCAGTGCCCTCTTGTTGTGCTGGTCCTTGTGGTTGCTTGCCATGTGTTTCCTGAGTCTCAAAGCCTTTATGATCAGGTTTGAGATATCCTCAGGCAGGCTTGGAGCCACATCATTGTCTTCCAATATCCGTGTGAGCTTTTTACCTGTGGATAATTTGATATCAGGCACACCATAAGTGTCCCGCATGATTATGCCTATCTTACTGGTAGTTTTGTCCTGGTTGGCAAGTTCCACTACTTTTTTCTCTATATCTTCTGACGAAAGGGTAACCCACTCTGGGGCTTCTTTTCTCAAGGGTTTTGTGGACCTTGATACACCCTTTCTCCTGGTATGCATTCTAGCCAAATATGTTCCTCCGGTTATGATAATCCTTAATATTATTACGATTTAGTTATATATTATTGTGGCAAGGCGAAGTGAACAGATTACCACACCATAAGATAAATAAGTTGCGTAAGCAACGTCATGGAACCTATGACATCAATCCGGGGTTGGGAAATACCTGGCATTGTCCATGAGTTTATCACGATTTTAGATCAGTTCATTAGAAAAGGTAAAATACTAAAAAGGGACTACTAAGAAGAGCACCCTCCAACATCCCACCTTAAGGGGCCGTAGGGTAGCCTGGACCATCCTGCAAGGCTGGGGGTCTTGCGACCGGAGTTCGAATCTCCGCGGCCCCACCTACTTTAACCAGTAACGGGTTGCACACGTATGCAGCCCTGCGGGCTCCATACGTTGATGAGAATTTAATGTGAATTTTAATACAGAATTAGCCTATCGCAGGCTTTTCATCTTGTTTTCTACTTCAGTACCTGTTTCTGTTAGTGAAAAATTTCCATCCTTTTCTTCTACAAGGCCCTTTTCACGGAGTTCTTCCAGTATCTTTCCAGAGGTAAGGGGGATCATCCGGGCACGTTTGGCTATCAATTCCCGATCAAGGGTACCATGGTGGCCCAGGATGCCGAGTATCCTGTCGCGCTTATCATTACTTGAAACAAAACCTATCAATTCATCCATATTATCACATCACGATATTAGTCTGCCACATGGATAAGTTTATTGTATCCAGACACTATAATGGATGCTGGCAGGCTAGCCCGGGTAGTTAGGCGTTACCTATGACCCGAAATCGCCGATATGCGGGGGGCGAAGCCGTTGGAAGATGTTATCAATTACCTCTTCAACCCACGGACTTGACTGAGAAGCTCCGTCCTATGGGGATAACGTTGATATGGAAGCTTTCCTGAAGGCATGTTTCCATAACTTAATTGAGGGAACCGGTCCAGGCCCGGAAGGGAGCAGACTTACCTTGAACAATTATCGCTCATGGGGTAGCGGGGTGGAGGATAGACTGCGGACTATTGGAGGGTATGCGATGCAACGACCATTCGGCGCGCCTGTCACTCTATTTATGCTAAATACCAAAAAGAGAAAAGTCTTAAATATTGATGATACAATGTAGATGCCGCTTGACGAGATAGCCAAGCCTGGTATGGCGCAGGATTGCTAATCCTGTGGTCGTTCCGACCTCGGGGGTTCGAATCCCCCTCTCGTCGTTTATCAAATAGTATATTTTCAAGTCAGATTATTCATTGACCAGTCGTATGATATTGCCTTTTCCCTTTTTGATCTTGATGATTATTCCATCTTCTTTCATCTTTGATAGAACAATACTGATCTTAGATTTAGAAAGGCCGCTCTGTTTTACGATTTCTGATTGATACATCTGTCCACCGGATCTAATGAGGATTTGTTCTATCATTTCCTCATCCTCCAGCACTTCTGTAACCGTTGGACTGAGTATCGGATCTGCATTATTCTTTGTACCGGATATCGACGATTTCTTACGTTTGAATAATAGCACAGATGTAGCGGCAGCCAGAATAACGAATACCAATACCCATACCCATATTTCCGTATCTGTTTTTTCGCGTGAGAGCACCAGAGCCGGTTCACCTGTATCAAAACTGCGGGCTAGTGTGCCATCCCATATCAATCCGTTCCCATCACGCTCATCAAAGTCCGGAGATACACTCTCCACTTCGTAGCCCATCGGGATATTGATAATAAGGACATTATCAGAGGAGAGGATCATCCCTTCAGAAAATACGTCTCCAATGAAAAACTTACCAGATTCAGTGCGTGAAAAATTCATCCACTCAAAACTGAAACGAACAATTCCAAATGTACCTGATAAAGTATTCAAAGTGTCATAAGAAAGATTGAAATTTTCAGCATTCATTGAGCGATTAGAGGACAATTCAGCCAAAATAATTAACCACTCAATCCTTCCTCTGAACTCTTCAATATCATACTGGTATTGTTCTATACTCTCCCCACTTTGAATGTATTCCTCCCATTCATCAATTTCATCCTGGTTGGCAAGTGGTAGATATTCTTCCATGGTCCATACAGCATTCCCATTTTCATGAACATCTATGGTGATAACTGATTGGGCTGTAGCTGTATGTATTAATAAAAACAAAAAAAGAAAGAAAAGTCCCACTCGTTTCATATATTCACTTCATTACGGCAATAGATTTAAGATTTACTACTTGCCAATCGAATGGTCCTGATCTTTCAATTCCCATCATTGCTCTGTTTTTTTTATCGTGATTTTATTCAGTCTTATTTCCTGCCTTTACCCCTGATCAATTCTGTTTCGGTCTCTGAAACATTAAACAATTCAACACTGAGTTTTTCATTCTTCACTTGAGATTTTAGCATCTTGGCATATTCTTGCGCCATTTTCTGGTTAGACTTTGCGTCTGTCTGAGCTTGCTGCAGTGCGGCAACATATTGCTCATTTGATATTATGCCAGATTTATAATCATTGAGCAGAGCTGCACGCGTGCTTTGTCTTTTGTCTATCTCCTCGTGAAGCAGATTCACTTTTTGGGCTAGATAATCTTTACCTTTATCACCCATCCTAACTATCTTTCGCTTTTCCATCCGGATCCTTGCATCATCGCCGGCATTCCTAAGAGCATCATCAATGATACCAAACATGTGGTGACCGCCACTGTAATCCCCGATCTCATATATATTAACATACCATGTGAATTTCACTTGCGAGTCGTTATAACTTCCATTGACGATTACCTTGTGGGGCTGTCCAATACTCTTATTATCCCACATATGATCATATGAGTAGTTATTGCCACTTACTGTTCCGTTGTCTGTATTTACATCTCCGGTCAAGTTAATAACGGTCCAGCTAACATTTTCCAACGACTCAGCAGTTGTTATGGAATATTTGATTGTCTCGCTAATGGTGTCGTTTACATAAACATAGTCAACAACCTGCGGAGAATAGAAAAGGATAATGTCGCTTTCCCGATGTCTCCACTGTTCCAGAACAGTAACCTTCCAGGTAATTGTATCGCTACCATTGGAATTTGTGGCATTAATGCTTACGTTTTTAATCCCTGGATCTTCCCAATAAGTAGTGAAGTTATCATAATCATTATTCTGCTCAACTCCATCCTTGGTCCAGTTCCACGTATCTATGCTCTGGTTGGCAGTTACATTGAACTTGATAGTTTCATTTGTATTGATTATTATGTTAAGCTCAGCATCATTAGTCTTATTGTTATACCATGAAGTTATTTCAGGATTGACAGATTCAGTTTCTTCTTCCTGAACCGTAACAGTCCAAGTAATAGTATTACTGGTGTTGGTGTTATTTGTGGCATTTACGCTGATGTTATATTCTCCAAGAGAATTCCAGGAAGTAGTGAAGTTATCATAATCATTATTCTGCTCAACTCCATCCTTGGTCCAGTTCCACGTATCTATGCTCTGGTTGGCAGTTACATTGAACTTGATAGTTTCACTAATGTTAACTGTTAGATCTTGAGTATTATCATTGGTCTTGTTGTTGTACCACGTATCTATTACGGGACTAGAGGCACTAACCGGTATTATCAGCATTGCCGTTAAAAGTAATAAAGCCACAAATTTCATTTGATATTCACCTGTGAGACTACATGCATGCTGTAAATATAAACATGCCGAGAGTTTATTCAAGTTTATTTGGGTTTTTATTGTTTAGATTAGTTTTGTTTTAGTTTTTATTGTTAAAAAGCATTTTTAATTTAAATAATAGACTGTATAATCCCGCAAATAGAAAAGTGTTGGATATTGACGATACAATATAGATGCCGCCAGGAATTTTTAACGATTATCGATACAGATAAATCTGTTAAATTCAAATAAGCAATAGGTGTTTAGAGATTGCTGATTACTGAACTGGAGCGTTTCATCCGGGAAGATATAGGTGACGATGACACTTCATGTACCATCGTACCAGATGAATGGGTACATGCAAGTATAATCACCAAAGAGAACGGGATGCTGGCAGGGCTAAAAGAAGCCATCCAGGTATTTGATTATTTCGCACTGGAAATTCATTCCGATCTAAATGACGGGGACACAATAACATCCGGTGATGTGGTCTGCAACATATGGGGCAGTGCCGGTGACGTGCTGCGCTCAGAGAGGCTGGCTCTTAACTTCCTGTGCCGGATGAGCGGAATAGCTACGTTGACAGCCCGGTGCGTGGCAGATGCAGGCAGTGTAAGGGTGGCATGTACCAGGAAGACCACGCCAGGATTTCGCAAGTTCGAAAAAAAGGCAGTAAAACTTGGCGGCGGGGATACCCACAGGTTCAATCTATCAGATGCGGTGATGATAAAGGATAACCACATCGCCATAATGGGTATTGAAAAAGCCGTTAAACAGGCAAGGACAGAAGCCAGTTTTACCAAAAAGATCGAAGTTGAAGTATCGGATGCAAAAGAAATGCTATCAGCAGCAAAAGCGGGCGCTGATATCCTCATGTTCGATAATATGCAGCCGAAAGAGATCAAGAACTGCATCAAAGCACTGGAAGATGCAAAATTACGTTCTGGAAGAATACTGGAAGCTTCGGGTGGTATCAAGCCCGATAATGTCGAGGATTATGCTTCAACAGGAGTGGATGTTATATCTATGGGTTCGCTCATCCATTCGGCCCGGTGGCTGGACATGAGTATGGGAATAATGTGAGACGCTTCTATTCTCTATTTTTTTTGTTCCTTTACCCGATTCTTATATATATCCCGCTTTCATTGATGGATTCATGCAGATCGGCCCCCTGAAACTCCACGGCAACATCCTGCTTGCACCAATGGCAGATGTGACCAACCTGCCCTTCCGATTGCTCTGTAAAAAGTACGGTGCTGCGCTTGTGTATACCGAGATGGTTGATGCCGATGGTGTGATATATCACAGCAGGAAGACCATTTCAAGGATTGTTTCATGTCAGGAGGAACGGCCCCTTGGCATCCAGCTTTCAGGGTCGTCTGCTGAAGGGTTGAACCGGGCTGCCCGGCTTGTTGAAGAGCAGGACGGTCCTGACCTGATAGATATTAACTTTGGCTGCCCTGCCAGACATATAGTCAAAAAGGGGTGCGGTGCGGCCCTGATGAACAAACCGCAGTTGATGGCTGATATTGTAGAGCAGGTCTCTGATGCTGTTAGTGTCCCGGTCACTGCCAAGCTAAGAGTATATGACAATGTTGACCGGACACTTGAGGTGGTGCGGATGCTGGAAGATGCGGGTGCCAGTGCAATAACTGTTCATGCACGGACACGGCACCAGAATTATGCACACAGGGCTGATTGGGATGTGATCGGGGCGGTCAGGGAAGAATTATCCATTCCAGTGATAGCAAATGGTGATATTGCTGATGAGTTGGCGGCACAGACCGTGCTTGAGCAAACCCACTGTGATGGTGTCATGATAGGACGGGCCGCTATTGGGAATCCGTATATATTCAGGCGGATAGGTCATTATCTTGAAACCGGAGAGTTTCTCGGTCCGCAGGACGTCAATGAACAGTTGGATGACTTCTTTGAATATATGGAGCTGGCAGGGAAATATGATATGCTTGACTATGCAGGTGTTAAGCTCCATGCCAAGTGGTTCACCAGGGGATTGGAAGGTGGAAGGCTGTTGCGTACTAAGATAAATGCGGCTGGAGATATTGATGAGGTAATCGGGATCATGGATAGGTTTATCTCTTAGATACAAGAGTTCAGGGGTGCTGATCATTCGCAAGCCTGCGGATGTACGGGGCATCTACAAGAAAATATCAGCCATATATTATATCATCCGGCGGTGGGGAACTGAGATGATTCAGTATGTATTCCATGGGTACTGGAGAAAATGCTACCATCTCCCCCTTACATTCAGGACATTCTATCTTGAATTTTATAGGAGTAGCAGTTACATCTTCCTCGTAATATGACTCCTGGATATAGGGATTTGGTACTGTTGTGGGTTCCAGCAATTCATACTGCTTATCCTTTAACAGATCGTAATAAGTAGATTCTTTTGAATAACCGCAATTCTGGCATTTAAGAACGATCTTGTGTGCTATGAATCCTTTTTTTTCACTTAATGATATAAGTTCCTTGATCGGGTCGATCATGAAAACCAATAAGTACTTACCATAAATAATATTTACTAATTATCTTTCAGGTGTTAAGATATTCCTCAATCCTGTCCAGACCTTCCCTGATGTTTTCAAGGCTGTTGGCATATGAGAACCGCAAGTAGCCTTCAGCTCCGTCCCCGAAGTCAATGCCCGGAGTCACAGCCACCCCTGCTTCTTCAAGTATACGGCGGCTGAGTTCAAGTGAGTCCTCACTGAACTCCTTTGCATTGGCAAGCACATAATACGCCCCGGTAGGTTCACTGCCAATTCCGAACCCCATGTCCTTCAGCCGCTGCAGGATGTACTTCCTGTGTTTATCATACGTTGCCACCATCTCCTGTACATAGTCCTGAGGTCCTTTTAGTGCCGCAATGCCTGCATGCTGTACAAAGCTGTTGGCACAGATAAAGAAGTTCTGGTGTATCTTCTGCAGGGGCCTGATGTATTCTGGCGGTGCGATAAGGTAGCCCAGCCGCCACCCTGTCATGGCAAAGAGTTTGGAGAAGCCGTTCAGCACAACGGCGTTGTCTGTGTATTCAAGGATGGAATGGTCTTTGCCCTTGTAGACCAGGCCCTGGTATATCTCATCTGATATTATAGGAATATCCCCTGCAATTTCGGCCAGGCCCTGCATGGTTTTTGGGTACATGACGTGCCCGGTGGGATTGGCAGGGGAATTGATCAATAGTGCCTTGGTCCGGGGGGTTATCTTCCTGGCTACTGTATCGGGTGTCAGGCTGAACCCTTCGTCTTCTCTTGTATATACAAAAACAGGCCTGCCGTCCATGTATTCCACAAAATTGGGGTAGGCTGAATAGTAGGGATTGGACATCACGACCTCATCTCCCTTGTCCAGCAGGCCCATGAACAGCATCAACAGGCCCGGGCTGGTGCCTGATGTGATGATGACCTGCCCGGCACCCAGGTCGAGGTTGAACTTTTGGTTGTAGTATCCGGCAACCGATTCCCTGAGCTGGAGCAGTCCCATGCTGTGGGTGTACTTAGTCTCGCCTGCCTTTATTGCCTTATAGGCAGCTTCGCTGATATGGGAAGCGGTGGG
>CBDUUM010000037.1:0-11285 GCA_965370445.1 uncultured Methanosarcinales archaeon | reverse complement strand
CTGCAATCCAAACATTAAAATACAAAGTCGAACATCAGAAAGCATCCTGTAAGCACCATGCAGCACCCAATTTTATTGAGGGCCCATAGCATAGCCAGGTGGTGCGCACGGCTGATAACCGTGAGGTCCGGCGTTCGAATCGCCGTGGGCCCACTATACTTATTACTCAGGTAATGCTACTCAGGCACAGCTACTCTGGCCAGTAGCGGGCCACACACGTATAAAGCCCTGCGGGCTTTATACGTGGACTGGTCCATACATTGGCCATACGTGGACTGGATGTTTTTAGAATCAATAACAAAGATTTATAGTCAATTCAGAGTATTAATTCAGTTATATGAATGACGAAAAGATCAATATACTCACAATGCCGGGCCTGAGCGTGGACATGGAGACCGCCGGAGGTATGCGGCTTACGGCATCCGGAACATTGGGTGCTGCCTGCGGGCCAGCCCTTAAACGCATCAATGAGCGGCTACGGGAAGAGAAACCAGTCCGGGTGGATGGGGATACAGTGATTGCCTCCACATGGCTGCCGCCTATACCGGGTAAGGTGTTCAACAGGCTGATACGGGCAGAAGTAAGCTGTGCCATGGGTAAGTACGTGCCAGAGACTGTATCTATTGAAATAACCAGGGAGTGCAAATGCAACTGTGAGCACTGCACGGTCAGCGAAGGCGAAGGCGAGATGACAACCGGGCAGATCAAGGCAATGATCGACCAGGCCCTGGACATGGGCGCATTCATCATCACATTTACAGAAGGCGACCCCCTGCTGCGGGACGATATCGTCGAACTTGTGGAATATGTGGACAAGGATAAGGCAATCGTCAACATTTTCACCCCTGGTACAGAGATGACGCCTGAAACAGCCGCCCGGCTTAAGGATGCAGGACTTCATAACCTGCTCATAAGTATTTACAGCACTGACCCTGCCAAACACGACCAGACCCGGCGGCTGGAAGGCGCATATAATTGGGCAGTGGATGCTATCAAGATGGGACTGGATGCCGGACTGCTGGTCACTATGAATACCCACGCCTCGCCGGATCGCATGCATGAACTGCCCGGCCTCTATGAACTGGCAGGTGAACTGGGTGTGCACGAGTTCAGTATCTGGGAAAGTGTGGCCAAACGTCTTGGCGACCCCGTGATCACAGATGCGGACAGGCAGGTGTTACTGGATATGCACAAAACCCTCAACCAGCCGGGTCCAGGCCCAAGGGTATTCACAAGTTCCTTGTTTGAAGGCGAGATGCTGGGCTGCATGGCTGGCAGGCGCTGGGCTCATATATGCGTGGACGGAGGAGTAAAGGCATGTCCATATATGCCTTTCGAGTTCGGGAATGCGCTGGAAGAGAACGGACTACCTGCTGCATGGAAAATAATCAGGTCGCTGGAGGATTTCAAGGAGCGCAGGAACCTGTGCATGATGCAGGACCCAAAATTCCTTATCAACCTGGATGCTATCCCTGAAGATTCAAAGTCGAAATACAGCTACAGGAATATATTGAAATAATCCGGCTGTGAAGCCAACAACATATTCCTATTTATGAGGAGTGGGTGCCACCTTGCGTTTATGGATATTCTTTTCGATGCGCCTGATAAGCCCGTTTATTGCCGATTCTTCAATCCCGTAGCGGTTGATTAAATATTCCATCGGTTCATTCATGTCCAGCAAGGTCAGGAACACGGTATCGATCTCTTCATATGACATACCCAGTTCTTCTTCATCGGTCTGTCCTGGCCACAGTCCGGCAGTTGGCGTTTTATCGATAATATGCTGCGGTACTTCCAGGTATGCTGCCAGTGCCTTTACCTGTGTCTTGTAAAGGTTGCCCAGAGGTTCAATATCAACGCCGCCGTCACCGTATTTGGTGAAATAACCCAGCAGGAGCTCGGTCCTGTTACCCGTACCCATCACTATCCTGTTCATGATATTGGCATAATAATACAGGGCAGACATACGTATCCTGGCCTTCAGGTTCCCGGTAGCTGTCAGGTCAGACTCTACCAGTTCTGGTATGGCGATAAAGAACGTATTTAATATATCTGCAATCTCTACCACTGAAAACTCAATATTTAATATATCTACAATCTCTGTGGCATCAAGTACATCCTCAGCAGGTGTCAGGTTCTTCTCAGGCATGATCAGGCCCAGTACATTTTCCCTACCCAATGCTTTCACTGCCAGGTATGCAGTAACAGTAGAATCAATACCTGAACTTAGTCCTACTATGCATCCTTTGGTACCTGACTTTTTCACATATGACCTGATAAAATTAGTAATTCTCTTTGTAGTCTCTTCAGGATCAATATCTAAACGGGATGCCATAAAATTAAATAAATAGCAATCAATATAATACTTACTGTTATTTTGTCCCAAGACCATTAAAAGATGAAAAGCAAAACTATGTTTTCATGTTCCCATATTCTTGTAGTATATCAAGTATAACTTGATGTACTCAAGAAAATCCGACCGAAGGGAGGATTTTGTTCACCTATAGGAAAGTATATACGTTCCTCCAGGCTTAGAAAACGTGAACGAAGTGAGCATTTTCTTTACCATTGGAATGGAAATTACTATCAACAATATTATCTCTCCATTCTGGCCGGTCCTAATTCGTTTCCAAAATAGTTATTTAAAATCAGAATATATAATAATAATTAGTAATCTTGGAATATGCAAACATATTAGAATTATTGATAATGTGTGTGATAATGGATTAGCGTTTGACATTATATTAATATAGGAAAAGTGGAAAGTATGGATTTAGATAGTAATAACACAATCGAAAAACTTGCCCTGACTGTTTTTACAAGGCTTAGATCCATCGAAAATGATGATGGGGGAAATCTTCAATCTGTTGTAGATGAAGCAATTGATTTTTCTGTCAAGAACTCCATTCCGGCAGAAGTCCTCCTGGAAGGGTTCAACATCTACCTGTCGAATAACATATTCAGTGCAGCATTTATTTATGCCGATGCTGCTGCTGGTATGTCAACAGGCAAAATAAAATCAATTGCACATTGTAATGCAGGTGTGGCATCATATCGTATGGGTCTGACAGATGAAGCTGAGAAACAATATGAGCTGGCACTTGCCACTGACCCCGATGATGCCATGACTCATTTTGACTATGGGATTCTCCTTGAGGAAATTGGACGCAATGAGGAAGCTGAAGAACATTTCCAGATAGCAAAGGCCCATCAAAAGGAAGATACTACCTGAAATATAATTGGTATGGATGACGGTGCAACCATAATCTCGGAAGGTGGCCTTATGCAGGTATTTTCCTTTAATTACCAGCTTCCTTTTTTTTCAGGTAATCTTCAATGGCAGCATGCAGCCCATCAGCGGCCAGGTTCGAGCAGTGCAATTTGACAGGCGGCAGCCCATCCAGTGCATCGGCCACACTGTCCCTGGTGATCTCAAGAGCTTCCTCGATGGTCATGCCCATAGCCATTTCTGTGATCATACTGCTGGTGGCAATAGCCGCACCGCAGCCAAATGTCTTGAATTTTATATCTGTCAGTTTGCCGTCATCGACCTTGATATAGATGGTCATCATATCACCGCAAACCGGGTTACCCACTTCTCCCACACCGTCGGCATCCTCTATCTCGCCAACGTTCCTGGGATTGTTGAAATGGTCCATTACTTTTTCACTGTACATGTTTTTATCACTTCTATATTAAAATAACGTAATAGCATAATAATATAATAATATAACAATCTAATTATATAATAACTTAACAATTAATTTTTCGGAGCAATAGGTGACATAGCCCTTAGTTTTTTCACGATATCTATCAGGTTCTCTACCACGTAATCTACTTCATCCATAGTATTCTCGTGCCCCAATGTGATCCTGAGATTACCGTGTATCTCTTCTGGCACAATACCCAGGGCCACAAGTACGTGTGAGGGGTCCAGTGATTGTGACGAGCAGGCAGAACCTGTGGATACAGCCACTCCTTTTGAATTGAGCATCATGAGCAGGGATTCACCCTCCACATAACTGAACCTGACATGTACATTATTGCACAGACGTTTCGTGGGGTGGCCGTTCAGGTATGATTCAGGAATTGAGTCCAGTATCTTCCTGATCATAGTATCCCTCAAGTTGTCCAGATATTTTACTTCCTCATCCAGCCTCTGTTCTGCCAGTTCGACAGCTTTTGCCATGCCCACAATACCAGGGATGTTCTCAGTACCGGCACGTTTTTTCATTTCGTGGCTGCCGCCTTGTGACATGCCCTGGAGCCGGGTGCCTTTGCGCACATACAATGCGCCTACACCTTTTGGTCCGTATATCTTGTGGGCAGATATTGACAGCATATCCACACCCAGGTCATCTACATTGACCGGTATCTTGCCAACGGACTGGACTGCATCGGTATGTACCAGGACCCCATGCTTACGGGCAATTGCACTGATCTCCTTAATGGGCTGGATGGTGCCGATCTCGTTGTTGGCGTGCATGATAGAAATTAATATTGTATCACCAATGACAGCATCTTCAACATCGGCAGGGTCTATCAGCCCCTGGTCGTCTACAGGTACATAAGTTATTCTATAGCCCAGATCACCGAGATATTTACATGTATTGAGTATAGCAGGATGTTCTATCACCGAGGTTATGATATGTTTGCCCTTATTCTTTTTCAGGTAGGCTATGCCTTTTAAAGCTAAGTTATCTGATTCGGTCCCACCTGATGTAAATATGATCTCTTCAGGTTCAGCCCCGAGAAAATCAGCGACCGTTTTCCTTGAACTGACCAACGCCTGTGCTGCCTCCTGCCCGAAAGAATGAAGACTGGATGCGTTCCCAAAGAATTCATTATAAAAGGGCAGCATTGCATTTACAACTTCAGGATCGGGTCTGGTCGTAGCACTATGATCCATGTATATCCGTACCACTTTATTGTCACCTCAATTTAAGGGGTACATATTTCCCAATATGCATATAATTTCCTGAATCAGTAAATGTAAAATATAGTAATTAGTACGTAAAGGATGTACTATCCAATACGTCCTATCTATTAATAAAAAGTGAAAATTAAACTTTTATCTGTTCCGGGGAAAAACCCCTTTTTACAAGCACATCTTTCATTCTGCTTTTATGATTTCCCTGCAATTCAATTGCATCGCCCTTCACTGTGCCACCACAGGCGAACTTGGATTTAAGATAAGTTATTAGTTCGTGTAGATCAATTTCATATGGATCCAGACCTTCAATAACTGTTACCTCTTTTCCATATCTCCGCCGATTTATCTTCACAATAATTCGTTGTTGTTCCTTTGCGACTTCCTCACAGATACAAAGCTCTTTGGGAAGACCACAAACGGTACACATTTCTGAACTCATTTCTTGAATTGTTCCTCCATATTAGGATTGTTACGGCATTATTATATTAAATGTCTTTGTATTGGTTGATACTGATGGTATTAATATATAATGGTACGCCTGTCGCTAATGAGATTTCATATGCGAAAAATATTTTCAGCCAGATGCTGGGATTAATGCTACGTAAGAGCATACCTGAAGATTTTGCCCTTATTTTTGTCCTTAAAAAACCAGGCACAGTTGGGGTACATATGTTGTTCATGCTCTTCCCGATAGATGTAATATTCCTGGATGAAAACAAAAAGATAATAGGAACAGCCACACTGAAACCATGGACAGGTCACAAACAGATGAAAGGGGTTAAATATATTATTGAAATGAACCAGGGAACAGTCGAAAGATTCAATTTGATGCCAGGTGAACAATTGACCTTTTAACCAATTGACTTTTTAAACAGTTGACCTTTTAACCAATTGACTTTTTAAACAGTTGACCTTTTGAATAATTACCCTTTGGGGAATGAGGCAAAAATATCATAACTTTTATGAGATGTATCGAACAATAACTCTATTAGGTAATATATATGGGCGTAACGATACTCTGGCTGAACCGCAAGGATATGGATGGGTTGATAAACATACACAATGTACTTCCGGTTGTGGAAAATGCATTCAGGGAGCATGGTTTGGGCAGGGTCCAGATGCCGCCGAAGGTCTACCTGGATTTTAAGGCGCACAACGGCGACCTGCGCACTATGCCAGGTTATCTGGAAGAAATGGATATTGCAGGCGTCAAACTGGTGAATGTGCATCCCGATAACCCAAAAATCGGGCTGCCTACGGTCATGGCCTTGATGGTATTGAATTCCACCAAAACAGGCGCACCCCTGGCAGTGATGGATGGTACCACCCTGACCGACCTGCGTACCGGTGCTGCGGGTGGAGTGGCTGCAAAGTATCTTTCAAGGGAGGATTCCAGTGTCGTGGGCCTGATAGGACTGGGGAGGCAGGCAAGGACGCAGCTTCGTGCCATTATGGCAGTCAGGGATATTAAGAAGGTAAAGATATTTGACCGGTCTAAAGAGTCTACTGTTGCATTTAAAGTAGAAATGGAGAAGGAAATGGGAGTCGAAATTGAATCAGAACACAATGCCCATGAAGTATGTGATTGTGATATCCTTGTGACTACAACCCCGGTGAAGAGTCCTGTGGTCAAGGCTGAATGGATCAGAGGAGGTACCCATATCAATGCTATCGGGGCGGATGCAGCAGGCAAGGAAGAACTTGATCCAATGATCCTTAAAAATGCAAAGGTAATAGTAGATGACATCCCGCAGGCATCCCATTCGGGCGAGGTGAATATCCCCATCTCAACAGGTATATTTTCAGTGAACGAGATATATGCTGAACTGGGCCAGATAGTAAGTGGCATCAAGCAGGGAAGGGAGAACGATGGTGATATAACGGTCTTTGACTCCACAGGTCTTGCCATCCAGGATGTGGTAACTGCAGACCTGGCCTACCAGAGGGCGCTGGAGAGGAAGGTGGGATTAGAACTGGAGTTATTCTGATTTCTTAATCCCCATCCCAGCAAATTAAAATCACATCCTTTTTAAATAAGAAAGTCGAAGACTTATTTACATGTGACTAGTGACTTTGGTAGAGTCGTCAACTTACACGTGGCTAGTGACTTTGGTAGAGTCGTTAACTTACACGTGACAAGTGACTTTAGTAGAGTCGTTAACTTAGTTTAAATGAGGGAAATAAATGAATTTAAATGCAACTTTTATTTCAGGAAGGACTGTTAACCAGGGTTGTAACCTGGAAAACAAGACTTCGCAAGCGTATTTTGATGCTGCAGCGTATTGTGAGATGAACTCAGGAGATGCCAGTTCGTTAGGTGTTGAGCCCGGAAACAATGTCAAGGTAACTACGGATCACGGAAGTGTTGTAGTGCCGATGGCAATTTGTGACGGCAACCCGGATGGTTTGGTATTCATACCCATGGGACCATGGGCCAATGCGGTTGTAGACCCGGATACAAAAGGATGCGGAATGCCCGGATTTAAGGGTATTCCGGCAGTCGTTGAGCCAACTGATGAAAAAGCACCGACCATGCCTGAACTCATGGCCAGGTTAAAATGAGGGAGGTAGGATATGATAATCAAAGATGTACTCTGTCCATTCTGCGGATGTCTGTGTGATGACCTGACAGTGGAAGTGGAGAACAATAAGGTAGTGGATGTGAAAAATGCCTGCAAGATAGGGACTGCCAAGATCAAGGGCCATGACAGGATAAAGGCGCCCATGATGCGGGATGATAAAAATGGTGAGTTCAGGGAAGTATCCTATGAAGAGGCCATTAATGAGTCTGCAAAGATACTTGCCAATTCCAAGCGCCCACTGTTGTACGGCTGGGCATCAGGCGTATGCGAGATGATGAAGAAAGGTGTCCTGCTCAACGAAGAGGTGGGAGGAATTATAGATAATACAGCCAGTGTATGCCACGGGCCGTCTGCCCTGGGTGTCCACGAAAAGGGACTACCCACCGGTACCCTGGGCCAGTTTGCCAACAGGTCCGATCTGGTTGTGTTCTGGGGATGCAACCCGGTACAGGCCCATCCCAGGCATATGAGCAGGTATTCAGTATTTAATAAAGGATTTTTCACTACCAAGGGACGTAAATCCAGGAAAGTAGTGGTATTTGACGTAAGAAAAACCGATACTGCCGAGATGGCTGACGAGTATGTGCAGGTGAATCCGGGAGAGGACTATCTGGTTCTTTCGGCCCTGCGGGCCATTGTTGCTGACAAAGCCGATGTGGTCCCGGATAGCGTAGGCGGTGTGCCCAAAGAGAAATTAGTTGAACTTGGAGAGGCCATGAAGGGTGCGAAGTACGGCATGGTATACTTCGGTATGGGTCTGACACAGAGCCGTGGTAAGTATAAGAACATCGATAATGCGGTGTCCCTTATCACTGAACTGAATGCCCATGGCAAGCACAGTATCCTACCCATGCGTGGTCATTATAATGTGACCGGATTCGGTCAGGTGTGCGCCTGGGAGACAGGTTTTGCCAATGCAGTGGATATGTCAAGGGGCATTCCATACTATAATCCGGGTGAGACATGTTCCAATGACCTGCTGATGCGGGAAGAGATCGATTCAGCTATGATCATTGCCGGGGATGCAGGAGCACATTTCCCTGCCCAGTCCATTGCCCGGATGAGCAAGGTGCCTGTAATACAGGTTGACCCGTTCCACAACCCGACAACCGAGATGGCAAATATCGTGATACCAACCAAGGTATCTGGCGTGGAACTGGAAGGTACAGCATACAGGATGGATTCTGTGAGTCTGCGGATGCGCAAGCTGGTGGATGTGGACTTCCCGTCTGATGAAGAAGTACTGGATAAGATCATTGCGAAGGTAAGAGAGATAAAGGGGGCTTCATCATGAGTGAAATGCGAATCAAGAACGCAACTGTGTATGACCCTATCAATAATATCAACGGGGATAAGATGGATATTGCCGTTAAGGACGGCAAGATAGTAGACAGTGTGAGTGGCAGTGCCCAGACCATAGATGCGGGGGGGCGGCTGGTCTATCCGGGCGGTGTGGACGCACATACCCATATTGCGGGCAGTAAGGTGAATGTGGGTCGTATTATGCGGCCTGATGATTCACGCCTGAACCGTAAACCCAGGACCAAAGTGACCCGGCCCCGTACCGGATATACTGTGCCAAATGTATATTCTATGGGATACGGGTATGCTGAGATGGGATATACCACAGCTTTCGAGGCTGCTGTTCCTATCCTGAAAGCAAGGCATACCCATGAGGAACTGGAAGAAATACCCATACTTGATAAAGCCGGCCTAACCCTGTTCGGCAGTAACTGGATGGTAATGGACGCAATCCGTGAGGATGATCTGGACAGGCTGGCGGCATATGTGGCCTGGGGATTGCTGGCATCACGTGGCTGGGGTGTCAAGATCGTGAACCCTGGCGGCGGCGAAGCATGGGGATTCGGCAAGAATGTATCAGGGCTGGATGACCCAGTTCCCAACTTTGAGGTTACGCCCAGGCAGATAGTCAGGCAACTGGCAGAAGCTAATGAGAAATTGAACCTTCCCCACAGCATACACCTGCACTGCAACAATCTGGGTAAGCCTGGTAACTACAAGACCACACTGGCAACTTTTGATGTCTGCAAGGACATTAAATCCAAGCGGGACCGTCAGTCACTGCATGTAACCCATGTGCAGTTCAATGCCTGGGGTGGCAACCACTGGGGCGATATTGAATCAAAGTCAGAACCAATTGCTGATTACCTGAACAAGAACGATTTCCTGACCATTGATATGGGCCAGCTGGTGTTCGGTAGTGCTACCACAATGACCGCAGATGGTCCCGTGCAGTATGCCAATGCCAGGCTGCTTAAGGCCAGGTGGTCAAACGGTGATGTAGAGCTTGAGGATTCGTCAGGTGTTACACCACTGGAATACCATCCACAGAGCTATATCCACGGCATCATGTGGGCGATCGGACTTGAACTGGCCCTGTTGACCGATGACCCGTGGAAGGTGTTAATGACCACGGACCACCCCAACGGCGGGCCGTATGTAAACTACCCGATGGTCATGACAATGCTGATGAGCCAGAAGAGGCGTGAGAAAGAAATGGCAAAGATTGCTGAGAAGACTTTCGAGCGCACAAGCATTGCCGGCATTGACAGGGAACTGGACTGGTATGATATTGCTATCAAGACCAGGGCCGCACATGCTAAGGTGCAGGGAATAATCGAACTGGGCAAAGGACATCTCGGTGTGGGTGCTGATGCAGACATTGCCATCTATGATATCAAGCCTGATGAGACCGATGCCACTACCGAGTATGATAAGGTGGAAGCTGCATTCAGGCACGCTGCTTATACTATCAAGGACGGTGAGATTGTAGTTAAGGACGGCGAGATCACTGCTGTGCCCAAGGGCAGAACCTACTGGGTAAAAGCTACGGCTCCTGCTGATGGACATGAGCGGATGATGGAAGATCTGAAGATGAAGTTCAAGAAATATTATTCCGTGAATATGGCCAACTACATGGTACAGGATGAGTATGTAGAGCATCCGGTCGTGTTTGAGACGGGGTACCAATAAAGGAGGTGTGAAGGATGCAAACAGTTACTTTAGTACCAAAAGAACAGTTTAAGATATCTGTTGAAGCTGAAACGATAACACCCGACAATTTTGCAGGCAAGAGCGCTGATGAGATCGGCGCACTTGTGGCATACGAGGGCAATGCGCCCCGACCTTTGTCAGAGTTGTTCGATATCAAGGTTGACGGCAGCGCTGATGCTGCGGATGACGTGAAGATAGAGATAAACGGCAATGTGAACAGGGTGAAGCGTATCGGTGAGGCTATGACTGCCGGGCTCATTATGATAAACGGCGATGTGGATATGAGATGCGGCGCTAAGATGAAGGGCGGCACCATCACCATCAAAGGTAATGCGGATTCCTGGGTCGGCCAGGAGATGACTGGCGGCGAGATCAATGTCCAGGGCGATGCAAACTACTATGTGGGTGCTGGCTATCGCGGCGAGGCCTGCGGCATGCGCGGCGGCAAGATTACGGTGTTCGGAAATGCCAATGATTTTGTTGGCGAGCACATGTGCGGCGGCGAGATCGTTATTAAGGGCAATGCCGGTATTATGCCGGGGGTGTCCAACAAGGGCGGCAAGATCGTTATTGAGGGCGATACTGACATGCCTGGCAGTGAGATGACCAAGGGTACCATTATCGTTAAGGGTAAGGTCAAGGATATGATGCCTGTGTACCAGAAGGAGGGCATCGAGGCCGTGGACGGCGTGGAGTTCACCAAGTATGTTGGCGACGTGGTCGTTGACGGTGTGGGTGAGCTGTTCGTTAAATAG
>CBDUUM010000036.1:0-11553 GCA_965370445.1 uncultured Methanosarcinales archaeon | reverse complement strand
AATCCGCTTTTGTTTTCTGCAATTCAACAAATTCCGCCAGATCATTTTCATTCAATGGATTGGTTTTGCCCAGGTTTCGATCTAAATTAAGCTGATAATACCATACTTTCCGTGTTGGAACACCCTTTTCAAAAAACAGCACAACTGTTTTTACGCCCGCACCCAGAAATGTGCCGCCCGGTAGATCCAGAACGGTATGCAGGTTACAATTCTCTAATAGGTGTCTTCTTAATGAAATCGATGCGTTATCTGTGTTTGATAAAAATGTATTTTTTATGACAACGCCTGCCCTACCTTGAGCTTTTAGTATCTTGATGAAATGCTGCAAGAATAAAAATGCAGTTTCTCCGGTTTTAATTGGAAAGTTTTGCTGAACTTCTGCTCTTTCTTTTCCGCCAAAAGGTGGATTTGTTAAAATAATATCATAACGGTCTTTTTCCTGGATGTCAGTAATATTTTCTGAAAGCGTATTGGTATGAATAATGTTTGGCGAACCAATACCATGAAAGATCATGTTCATGATTCCAATAATATATGCAAGTGATTTTTTCTCTTTGCCGTAAAATGTGTTTTGTTGAAGTATTTCTACATCGTTAGTTGTCAAATCTTTACTATTTTTTAGATACTCAAAAGCTTCACACAAAAACCCTGCTGAACCAACCGCACCATCATAAATTCTATTCCCGATAGTTGGCTCTACAACTTTTACAATTGTTTTGATGAGCGGGCGAGGGGTGTAATACTCTCCGCCATTTCTGCCGGCATTGCCCATATTTTTAATTTTAGATTCATATAAATGAGACATTTCATGTTTTTCAGCGTGAGAACCAAAACGCAGCCCGTCAATTAAATTAATTACCTCGCGTAAATTATAGCCGCTCTGAATCCTGTTCTTTAATTCGCTAAAAATCTCTCCAATCTTGTATTCGATTGTATCTGCGTTTTCTGCATTTACTTTGAATTTTTTAAAATATGGAAATAGTTTTTGATTAACAAAATCGGTTAAATCATCCCCTACAAGTGCTTTATGATGATCTAACTTACCATCTTTGCCTTTAGGTACTGCCCATGTACCCCATTGAAACTCAGGGCTAATTATACTCTCATATGTTTTCCCTGTTAATTCCGCAGATGTCTGGTTTTCTTTTTCAAGATCATCAATATATTTTAAAAAAAGAATCCATGAGGTCTGCTCTACATAATCTAATTCACTGCCACAACCTGCATCTTTCCAAAGAACATCATCCACGTTTTTAAAAATTTGTTCAAACATTTTTTCCCTCTAATTCTTTTTCCATCAATGTCTCAACTATTCGCTAAAATATTAAATTTGAGTTGGAACAGGTGGTATGGCGTTTGGTTGTGCATTTGAACTGGTGGGCAGGCGTATGATATCTAAAAGCATGCTCATAGTAGTTTATTAAGAATATCTTTACTTATTCCTGCTTGTTTTAAAATTTCAAGTAATGTTCCTTTTGGCAGATCCTTTTTATGAAGAGGTACAACAACCCTTCGTTTTGTTTCTGGATGGAAGAAAATATGATGGCTTCCTTTAACCCTATCCAGTATGAAACCATTCTGTTCGAGTATCCTGATAATTTTTTTGGAATTGAGGGATGGAAGTTTAGGCATGAGCCTCCACTGTTAAAGTATATTCTAAAATCCCTTCCTCTGTGGGTATTATTTCACCATGCTCTTTTAAGCTCTCTATGTATAATTCAATAGCTTCCTTTGCCATATCTATCGCTTCTTCTATTGTTTCCCCGTATGTGACACAGCCAGGAAGTAAAGGAACCATTACTGTATAACCACCTTCAGGTTCTTTTCTCAGTAGAATTCTATAATTTAATACTTTCATACTATTCATTCATGTCGTTTATTGCAATAATCTTTTTGCCTACTGTTAGATATCCGAACTCAATAAATAACGCTTGAAACACACGTTTACTCCTCACCCAACCTCTCCCCAATCTCCACACCCATCTCCGCCACATCCACAGCCCGATGCGCCAGCAGCCGTACCATAGGCTCCTTGCCTACCGCACCCAGGTCATACACCACATCCGGCACCCGGTTGTGCAGCTTCCGGTATGTGTCAATAGCAGTCCTGGTGCCCCATTCCATAGTACTCACACCCTCGGGCTCATGCGCCCTGTCAAATGAAGCCACGGCCAGCCCCATATCCCTTACAACCTCCAGCACATCCTCTGAGTACCTGATATTCAGGGCAGCCCGCAATCCAGCATCGTGATGCATGGCAGCCAGCACGATCCTTGCCACATGGCTGCTGGCACCCATGGCCGGACAACCCACAGCCCGCACACGGTTCCCCGACCTGACGATACGCCCCCGCACCGCACAAACATCCTCGGTACCGGTCGCATCAGGGATGGCACTGGCAACATTGCAGCCCACTTCTGGTATTAGATCAATAAAATCCCTTGACGATTCCAGTATGGCAACCGCTTCCTGTACATCCACTATTGCCTCGTACATATAGGCAGTCTTCACCGTATGATGCGCCTGGTTCACAGGCCCCACACCCTGCCCGACAGACCGGCTTTCAAGAATAGCCCTGGTCACAAACAGCTTGGCACCCGCCGCCGCATCCCTGAGACTGGCCCCGCCAGCAAGGAATACGGTCAATGCCGCCGAATAGGTGCACCCTGCCCCGTGGGTCCCGCCCTTGACCAGTTCGCCGTCCACCACCGTAAAATCCACACCGTCATACAGCAGGTCAGCCCCTTCAAGATGTCCTCCTGTGATTATTACTGCATTCGCTCCCGAATCCACAATGCGGCGTGCCGCTTCCTTTGCATCATCCAGGTCATTGACCTTGATACCAGAGAGGATCGCTGCCTCATCGACATTTGGTGTCAGTACCATAGCCAGTGGGATGAGTTCCTCCTGCAAGGTTGC
Source organism: uncultured Methanosarcinales archaeon (assembly GCA_965370445.1). Lineage (GTDB taxonomy): Archaea > Halobacteriota > Methanosarcinia > Methanosarcinales > Methanocomedenaceae > Methanocomedens_A. The sequence goes on along the minus strand of CBDUUM010000036.1, from coordinate 8,634 downwards.
AACAGCCTCACGTTGGATCAGGCTGTCTCCTGCCTCGGCCGCCATGACCGGGTCAACCACCAGCGGGATCTGGTACTCCTTGACCATCTCTGCCACCCTGGTGATAATACCAGACGATGAAAGCATACCAGTCTTGGCATAAGCGATCTTCATATCAGAAGCCACTGCCCGTATCTGGGATTCAACAGTACCCGGCGGCAGGTCATGCACATCCTGCACGCCAGTGGTGTTCTGGGAAGTGATGGAAGTAATTGCACACGTACCGTGGGCTCCCAATGTTGCAAAGGTTTTCAGGTCTGCCTGTATACCTGCACCGCCACCTGAATCTGAGCCTGCTATTGTCATTATTACAGGATACTTTTCCACCATATCACCTTCACCTCAAATCTGCTTTATATCTGGCTTTACACCTGACTTTGATAGATACAATACCTGACGTACCTACCCCACATTAGTTATCTGGAGTAATACTCCATAATAGTATCCACTTTCAAGGTCTACACCTGTCATTACACTGCCGGTGCCTTTGTGTGAATATTTGCGGGTTCGTAGCTGTGGGATTCGCATGTCCGTGAAACACAGGTGGGCGGTAGCAGCGGAAGGCGCCGGACGCACACCGCCTGTCAGACGAATTCATGTTTAAACCCCATCACAAGTTCAGAAATCAAGTACTAAGATCCCCTATTGTCCAATCAATTTATCGAGAGGATATGCAAGAGATGAAGAAGATGTGACTGCCCCGCAGCTTAAAAATCGTCCAGATCAAAGACCACAAACCCCTGCTTCTGCAGCTTCTCCTTGCCTTTGATGTGCTTTGAAATAATACTATACATGCCATGTAGTATACATACCATACATATTAATCCTGCACAGGTCTGTATAGTCCATTTATCCCTGTTACTGCAACTTATCCCTCTAATTCTCTCCTCTGCGATGAATGGGGAATTACAAAAAATGCAAAACTTACCCGCTCACTCCTTCCAGAACGTTGGTATCAGCAGCACCAGTACCGTGAAAATCTCAAGCCTGCCAATCCACATATTGGCAATAAGCACAAGTTTCCCCAAATCAGGTATGGTACTGAAATTGGACCATGGCCCCACAAGGTCAAACCCGGGTCCGATATTGCCCAGCGTCACAATGGACGCCGAAGCAGCACTCAACGCCTCAATACCCAACTCGCCCAATATGAAAGTGCTGGCCATGAACACCAGGATATACAGGATCATGAACGAGAAGATACTGTTCATCACATCCTCAGGCACCACCCGTTCACCCAGCCGGATGGGCCGCACCAGCTTTGGCTGTAGTGACCTGAACAGTTCCCTGTACGCGTACTTCAACATCAACAGCAGTCGCACCACCTTGATCCCGCCTGCCGCGGAACCTGCACTGCCTCCAATGAACATGAGCATGAACAGCACCATGCGGGACGAGTCCGGCCATGTGTTATAATTATAGGTGGCATAGCCCGTTCCCGTCAGTATGGACAATACATGGAATATGGCATACCTGAAGGATGTGCCAATCTCCTCAAACGTCCCTGTCATCCAGAGAGTTAAGGTCAGCACCGCAGCCGCAGAGACCACAATGAAACTGTAGAACTTGAACTCGCTGTCCTTTAGCAGGCTTCTATGGTCCACATATATCAGCCTGTAATGCAGTGCAAAATTGGCACCTGCCACAAACATGAAAAATACAATGATCCCTTCGATAAGGGGACTGTTAAAAGCTGCAATAGAATCTGCCCTGGGTGAGAATCCACCACATGCCATAGTAGTGAAGGTATGGGTCAGGCCGTCGTACACACCCATACCGGCCAACAGCAGTGCAATGAACTCAACCGCTGAAATAACCACATACACCATCCACAGTATCTTGGCCGTCTCCTTGAGCCTGGGCTTAAGTTTATCTTCAGTGGGCCCGGGCGCCTCTGCCCTGAACAACTGCCGGCCCGCCACTGCCAGTTTGGGCAGGACGGCCAAGAACAGCATAATGATACCCATGCCGCCCAGCCACTGTATAAAACAGCGCCAGAACAGCAAGGCCTTTGAATGGGACTCGATATCTGTCATAATGGTAGCGCCGGTGGCGGTAATGCCTGACATGGACTCGAACAGGGCATCCACAGGATGCAACCCGCTCATCAGGAAGGGCAAAGCGCCAAACATTGCTGCAGACAGCCAGGCAAAAGCCACTATACCAAAACTTTCGCGGTTCCTTAACTCATCAGTGTTGCGGTTGGTATATTCCAGCACAAGCCCTACAGACGTTGTGATCAGGAACGAATATATAAAGACCATAACAGATGGGAACTGTGTTGGATCCTGCCGGGAATAATAATATCCCACCAGTGCCGGGATAAGCATCAGAACCCCCAGGTACTTCAGGATAATTCCCAGGGTGTTGAGGACCACTTTAAATCTCATTGTATAACCCACTCTTTACATAATTTATCTGATAAGTTTTTTATTTATATTATCACGATTAATAATATTTTTTCAACCCTCACTCCTTCCAGAACCCTGGAATCAGCAGCACCAGTACCGTGAAAATCTCAAGCCTGCCAATCCACATATTGGCAATAAGCACAAGTTTCCCCAAATCAGGTATGGTACTGAAATTGGACCATGGCCCCACAAGGTCAAACCCGGGTCCGATATTGCCCAGCGTCACAATGGACGCCGAAGCAGCACTCAACGCCTCAATACCCAACTCGCCCAATATGAAAGTGCTGGCCATGAACACCAGGATATACAGGATCATGAACGAGAAGATACTGTTCATCACATCCTCAGGCACCACCCGTTCACCCAGCCGGATGGGCCGCACCAGCTTTGGCTGTAGTGACCTGAACAGTTCCCTGTACGCGTACTTCAACATCAACAGCAGTCGCACCACCTTGATCCCGCCTGCCGTGGAACCTGCACAGCCTCCAATGAACATGAGCATGAACAGCACCATGCGGGACGAGTCCGGCCACGTGTTAAAATCATGGGTGGCATAGCCCGTTGTTGTCATTATAGACAACACCTGGAATATGGCATACCTGAAAGATGTGCCGATCCCCTCAAACGTCCCCGCCCTCCAGAGTGTCCAGGTCAGCGCCGCAGCGGAAGAGGCCACAATAAAACTGTAGAACTTGAACTCATCGTCCTTTAGCAGGCTTCTATGGTCCACATATATCAGCCTGTAATGCAGTGCAAAATTGGCACCTGCCACAAACATGAAAAATACAATGATCCCTTCGATAAGGGGACTGTTAAAAGCTGCAATAGAATCTGCCCTGGGTGAGAATCCACCACATGCCATAGTAGTGAAGGTATGGGTCAGGCCGTCGTACACACCCATACCGGCCAACAGCAGTGCAATGAACTCAACCGCTGAAATAACCACATACACCATCCACAGTATCTTGGCCGTCTCCTTGAGCCTGGGCTTAAGTTTATCTTCAGTGGGCCCGGGCGCCTCTGCCTTGAATAACTGGCGGCCCGCTATTGCCAGTTTAGGCAGGATGGCCAAAAACAGCATAATGATACCCATGCCGCCCAGCCACTGCATAAAACAACGCCAGAACAGCAAGGCTTTTGAATGGGACTCGATATCTGTCATAATGGTGGCACCGGTGGTGGTAAAGCCTGACATGGACTCGAACAGGGCATCGACTGGCTGCATTCCGCTTAACAGGAATGGCAAAGCGCCAAAGATTGCTGCAGACAGCCAGGCAAAAGCCACTATACCAAAACTTTCGCGGTTCCTTAACTCATCAGTGTTGCGGTTGGTATATTCCAGCACAAGCCCTACAGACGTTGTGATCAGGAACGAATATATAAAGACCATAACAGATGGGAACTGTGTTGGATCCTGCCGGGAATAATAATATCCCACCAGTGCCGGGATAAGCATCAGAACCCCCAGGTACTTCAGGATAATTCCCAGGGTGTTAAGGACCACTTTAAATCTCATTGTATAACCCATTCTTTACGTAATTTATATGATAAGTTCTTTATCCAAAACGCCGCAGCAGTAACTTGAAAGTCACAATAATGGGTATGATCTCAAGCCTGCCTATCCACATGTTGAATATCAGCATCAGTTTACCGGCCCACATCATATCAGGCGACGTTATACCAGTGGACAACCCCACATTGCTCTGTGCCGATACCACCTCAAATATGACATCATCAATATAGTACGGCGGTGGTGCGATATGCAGCATAACGAAAATACCCATGAACAGGAATAACACCCACAAGAACGAGATGATCGCAGCCTCATTGAGCTGTGCACCCATTTCATCATCAGACAGTACCTTATCCCCGAACTTCTGGACCACTACTACCTCATGGGGCAGCGAGAGTTTCTTGTACCACCACCCTATCCCTGCGAACAGGGCAACGGCCCTCACTATCTTGATACCCCCGGCAGTGGAACCCGCAGCCCCTCCGATCAGCATCAATAGAATGATTATAAGTTTGGCATTGGGAGCCCAGGTGTGTATGGTGGCGGTCTGCAGGCCTGTACAGGTCAAACCTGACACTACCTGGAACACAGAATACCTCAGGGACCCTGACAACCAGCCGTAATTAAGGAAGTTCTCTGCCACAAGCAGTCCCCCTCCCAGGAAGAGCAGGATTAACAGGCTGCGGCACTGCACATCTTTAAAGAAAGCACCCACGTTCCCTTTCGAGACCTTGTAATGTACCAAAAATGGAATTGCACCCATTACCATTATCGGTATCAGGGCAAGTTCTATCAGTGGGTTATCATAAGCTGCGATACTTGAGTCCTTTACTGAAAATCCGCCTGTGGATATGGCGGTCATGCCGTGGTTTATAGAATCCCACAGAGGCATTCCGGCCAGCAGCAGGATTAGAATGGAAAGGATCGTCAACAGGAAATATATCCACCATATCATTCTTACAGTGGTCATAATGCGGGGGAATATCTTTTCTTCCCGTCCTTCGGCACGGTACAGGTGGTACATACTGGTGCCGGGCCGGGTTATGATGCTGATTATCAGCACGATCACCCCAACTCCGCCTATCCACTGGGTAAGCGACCTCCAGAACTGGATGGTATGGGTAAGTTGTGATGGGGCCGTTATCATAGTGAGCCCTGTGCCTGTCCATCCTGAAGTGGATTCAAATACCGAATTTAAGGGGGACATGCCTTCGATCAGGATATACGGGACGCTGCCGAACAGGGGGATTACCAGCCATGCAATGGATGAGATAGCCATGGCATGCGTAAGCTGTATCTCACCTTCGGTCTTGCCTATGAATTTTAGCCCCAGTCCTGCAATACCAGCCAGAACTGACGTGACCAGCATAGCATAAATGGCTCCATATTCCCTAAATACCAGGGGTACTGCAATGGATACCAGTGCAAGCAGGCTAACTATCAGTAAGAGGCTGCCTACATCCCTTAAAATAATCTTCAAGTCATTCCATGACAAAGGCGATCCGCCCTACTTGAAAAGTTCCTCCACCTTTGAAACTATTTCCAATTTGGTGAAGACAATAACCTTATCACGTGGTTGTATCTGAACATTACCGTCAGGTACAATTATGTTACTTTCGCGTACTATTGTGCTGACAATGGCATCTTTTGGGAACTTGACACTTTTCAGTGGCTTTTTTACTATTTTGGAACCTGCCTTGGCAGTCAGTTCAAGCACTTCAGCTTTTTCACCTTCCAGTGTGGCAATGGATTGAATGCCTGTCTTAAGCATGGTGGTCTTGAGCACCTCGTTAATAGTAGCTTCCCTGGAACTCATGGCCACATCCACACCCACCATCTCGAACAACTGGGTGTATTCGGTCCTTTCCACACGGGCCATGACCTTAATTGCGCCCAGCTGCCTGGCAAGCAGGGAGCAAAGCAGGTTCTTCTCATCACTGTTGGTAACAGAAACCACTGCAGCCATACCAGGGACATTCACTTCTTCCAGTATCTTCATATCAGTGCCATCACCGTTTATGACCATGATATTTGGCAGGGACTCGGCAATCATTTCACACCGTTTCAGGTCCTTCTCAACCAAAGTGATGTTAAAATCTTTTTTGCGAAGCAGCTCAACCAGATAGAACCCAACAGTGCCGCCCCCCACTATCAGCACTTTTTTGCTATGGTTGCTGACCTCGAACCATTTCCGTATCTCCTGTATGGCATCTTCCTTGCCTATCATTACCACCCTATCACCTGAGCGGATGATATCGTCCCCTCCCGGAATGATGATATCATCATCCCTGAATATGGCTGCGATCATGCTGCACTGGGGAAATTGTATCTTTTTAAGTGTCTTGTTCACCAGCACATTTCCGTCATTTACCTTGAACTCGATCATCTTGACCATTCCTCCCACAAAATCCTGGACATCAACAGCCGAAGGTATCGAAAGTATCTGGTACATTTCATAGGCAAGGGAAAGTTCGGGACAGATCATGATGTTCATGCCTACCTGTTCACGCATGGTCACAGGTTCATTTATGTAATCAGGATTACTGACCATTGCAATGGTCTTGGTTCCGTTGCCGGTCAGCAGCTTGGCTCCCATACTGGCTACGATATTGAGTTCATCATGATCGGTTACAGCCACCACCAGGTCTGATTTTTCAACTCCCGCTTGTTTCAGGATCTTTATATCAGCACCATTGCCCTGGATAACCTGTACATCAAGACCCATTACCTGCTCTAAGGCATCTTCATCCTTTTCAATAATAACCACTTCGTGGTCTTGATAGAGCGCTTTGGCAAGATGATATCCAACATCACCGGCACCGATGATAATTATGTGCAAAATGTTCACCTGGAAATGTGTATTGAAAACATGAAATGTAAATATGTAATGAAAATATGTAATAAAAACATATAATGTAAATATTTAATGAAAATATATAAAGTAACTTTTTACATTCTTATAAGACATCAAAGATTATCATCATATATTAAAAGGCTATCTATAAATAGTATAACTTATCAAAAATCTTTGAGGCTTTGTTGTGCTTTAACATTTCCTGTAAAGTCAATCGATTTTTCATCAATATCGATCCCGAGCTGCCTGAGGGTATTAGCAGCAATCTTCGGCCCGATAATATCAGCCAGTGCTTTGAATTCAGTCTTCCTGATAGCTTCGATATCCTTATATCCTGCATTATAAAGCTTCCTTGACCGCACGCGCCCGATACCCTTTATCTTGATAATGGGCAGCAGTTCCTTAGCTGCACCATAGGATATGCGCTCCACCAGTTCCTGTGCAAACCCTGCATGTTCACTGCCGAGATAGGCAAATATGCGGGCAGTGGAATGCATAAGCCACTGGGCAGTGTCTGCCTGTGCCCTTATGTCACCAGGACCGATATTGAACCTGCTTGTAATATCATCTTCCTTGCTTTCAGATATCCATTCCTGCAGTAACACGGCTGTCTTTACTTCAGACATGAACCACTCATACTCGCTGCTGTGCGCGGGAGGAGGAGCTACGAACTCATCGTTGTGCTGCTGTATAAAGTCATCCAGCCAGCCATAATCGTTATTTCTCAGGTACAGGGGGCGCATATCCGGGGTATTGCAGATAAGCTGGAGCAGTGTCAGTTCGGTCACGTTCACCCCACCCAGGAGTTCCTTGCCGTCTATAATGGTACTGGCGGACATGGGGTCAATATACAATCTGGTGACCAGTTCTCCCAGTTCGGTCGGGTGCAGCCCGTCACTGTCTATTATTAAGTTGTTCGTCACAAGGAACTCTATCACTTCATCGACTACAGCCGCCAGTTTCCAGGTATCCTGCTGGTGAGCGAAAAAAGTACGGCCTAAAAAATCCATCAGTTCTTCCCTGCTTTTTACAAGCCCGGTGGATACTATTGAAAGGATGTGGGTGCGCAGGGCACCTTCGGTACCGAGTTTAGAATAAATATCCTCGGCATCGTTATTCACATACTGTTCAATAAGTCCCTCCATCTCCTCATCAGATTTTGATATCAGCACCGACTCACCATAGGGGTCAAGACCGGGACGGCCTGCCCGCCCTGCCATCTGTTTATATTCCAATACAGGTATGGGCACCATCCCGTAGTTGGGGTCATACCGCCTGTAACTCTTGATAATAACGCGCCTGGCAGGCATGTTCAATCCGGCAGCAAGTGTGGGCGTGGATGAAAGTACCTTGATAAGGTTGTTCCTGAACCCGTCCTCGATAAGTTTTCTCTGCTCTGACAGCAGTCCGGCATGGTGGAATGCCGCCCCGCCCCTGACGCATTGTGCCAGCCGCCTTGTGATCTCAGTCTCACCAGTATCCATGACCTGGTTGGCCAGGCGATCCAGTTTTACGCTGTATTCATGTCCGGGGCTTTCTGAGCTTCCAGGGCTTCCTGGGATTCCTAAGCTTTTACCAAAGGTCTGGCCAAGCCGCCTGGCACTGGCCTCAGCATTCCGCCGGCTGCTTTCGAATACAAGACACTGCCCCCCTTCATTAAGGGTATCATAGACCAGGTCGGTCAAGTCATCTTTGTACTTATGCTCCACAGTACGCAGGGAATTCTGGAATTTTATTGCACCGCCAAAAAATACACCCTCCTGCAGGTCAATCGGCCGCCATTCGCTCTCAACCAGTGCAGCATCAAGCCACTGTGC
>CBDUUM010000035.1:0-11812 GCA_965370445.1 uncultured Methanosarcinales archaeon | reverse complement strand
ACCCCGGACTTAAGTCCAGGGCCTGTTTATAATACTCCGCATTACGATTTTCTATCTTGTCCGGCGATATATTTCTCAACAACTTCCCAGCCATGCCCAACACTTCCATGATAGCAGCTTGGTGCCCAGAGACTTTTTTCACACCATTTTTTTTCGTTCAGGGAATTCCTGCCGCAATATTCTACTGGTTCACTATAATGGCGATATATAATCGCCATATTTCTCTTGTGCTTCGATCAATCTCTGCCTTTGCTCCTCAAGCACCTCAAACAATATCTGTGGTGTATCAGCCACTTTTGTCTTGTAGAACTCCTGTACTCGCTCGATCTTAGCAAGATTTTCAGTCACACGCGTAGAGAACTGCTTAATATAATCCTCTTTTGGATAGTCTTTAGAAAGCACTTCCCTAAACAGCCTGTTAAGGTCTTCATATTTTGGTATTGATCCGGTAGGCGTTATTATCGCTTCAACTTCGTGATGTGAACGCAGTTCCATCCATTTAAGCCACACAGCCTTGTCTGTTTTATCATTTGTGAAATTCCCTTCTGCGTCTCTCAGGAAGTAATTAACAGAGTATATAGATGGAGGATTATTCAATTTAGCACCAAAATCCAGATGAATTTGTATGTATCTTCCAATAGGGATCGAAAGGAAATCCAGGTTTGACATAGGATTGATCTTCCTGACACCTTCTTTTCCCAATGTAGCAGCCGTAGTCTCTGATTCCAGTGCAGCGCCCATGGTAACAACACCATGCACCCAATCAAAGGATTCCTCAACAGGTACTTTTGTGTCCGAATCCCGTCCACCATATAGTATCCCACCTACCAGTACACCATCGGGATCATTGATTTTTGGATCCATATTCTCTAATAATTTCAGGTCAAGCGTGAATCTGGCATTCGGATGCGAATGTGACAAAATATTACCATGTTCGTCTTTCTTTCCAGGCGTCCATTCCCCGGAATGATGGTAACCCTTTTCCGGCTCCTCTGCATCTTTACCTATCCAGTGAACGCCTTTCTCCTCTGTGACCAGCACATTAGAGAATATTATCTCTCCAGGGCTGTGGAGCGCCTTCCAGATCATTGGATCGTCTACTGAGTTTACGCCCTGTATTATCCCAAACATGCCATTCTCAGGATTGACCGCGTGTATTGCGCCATCCATATTCCTGAGGTAAGCGATATCATCACCAACAATAGATTCTCCAGGTAACATGGATGTAGATGTCTTACCACACAGCGAAGGAAATGCGCCTGTAAAATAAGTTACCCGTTCGGAAGGTCCGCGCACACCCATGATAAACATGTGCTCGGTCAGCCAGCCTTCTTTTGAGGCTCTGTTTATTGCAGGACGCATCGCTAACTTCTTAAGTCCTATTGTATTGCCGCCGTACTGCGTATTCATGCTATATACTGTCTCATCTTCAAGATCAATATAAACCCGGCGTTTATCAATATTCCTGGAGGTTTTCCTTTCGTCCAGCTCTCCTGCCGAATGTACAAACTTCAAAAACCGTGCCGATCGCCCCAGTCTTACGAACTCTTCGTATCCCTGCCTGTACAACAGGTCCTCTGAGTGTGCGACATAACCGGAATCGGTAAGTTGAACTGCTGGTATGGAGAATTCTGAAATGAGCGGTCCCACACAAAAGAATCGCACGAACAACTGGTGCCCCTGCATAATGTCTTTCATGATCGGGTGAATTTCCTTGAGTCCTTCCTCCCGGTCCATTGCATTAATATTAGATCCCAACTCAACACCAGGCGGCAAAAGGTACTTGGAATTATCTTTATCTCTTGCCTGGTCGTGATAACCGTCAAAGTGGACCGTATGTCCTTCTACAGCAAGCTCCTCTTCCTCGCCTGCTGTTATTGACTCCTGCCTGATATACTGCAGATCCTCGGGTGAATCTGTACAGATAAATATTTTATCCGGATTGCAAAGCTCAATATATGTAGTAATAAATTTATTGAGTTTGGGATTATCTATTTTGATAAGTTTCTGGTAATTTTCCTCGCCCAACCTCTCTTGTAACATATCCATTGTTCATTTGCCTCCTACTGTTCTACGTTGCTTTTTTTCTATCGTTTTCATCTTCCAATACCTGCGTGCTGAAAAGACATCACCATATAAAAATATATGCCATTTCGTTTTGATGGAGTTTTTTTCAAGAATCGTGCTATTGGCATTGTCAAGAAAATGCTCACTAACACCTGGAGCAACTTGAGTATATAATCTTATAGATTACCTACTATGAAAATCCCCAAATAATTCTTCAATCTTACTGGCGGTAGCATCCATTTTTATAAATAACGGCCCGAGATTGACCATATCGCTTGCAAGTACAATAAAATGGGCTTTTTCGCCTGCTTTTGCCACTACAAGTTTACTGTGCTCGCATTCGATAACCACACGGTGGGGAGTTCCCTTGTTCACCTGGTTGGACATAATATCTGCTGCACTTTGCATCGCAGAGCTCATGGCTGCAAGTGTATCAGGATTAGACCTTGACGGGATCAGTGAGGCCATATGGACACCAGAGCGACTCGTAACAAGTGCTGCTTCTATACCGCCTGTTGTCTTAAAACCAGTAAGCAGATCCATTAGATTTGATTGAATATCACGCGTCATAGTTAAAACCATATAACTATTCTTAACTTAAGGCAAATGTGGATTGAATGAAATATCCAACTTTAGATACTCTTTAATAGACTTCAAATATAAGTCTACCGATAGAATTAATAACATTTCAGGATGTATGAATAAATATTCGCAATATCTATTAGGGGATGAACAAAAATGGCAAGAGATTCTGTCGGAGTTATCTTCGGCAAGACAGGAACTCACGATTTCAGGTTCGCGGTACCAGATAGCACTCTGGTTAAGCGTACCGATTATGTAAAGGTCTGGCATGAAAGTGACGGCTGGACACTGGCACAGGTAGTGTCAATGACCCGCAGTAGTGATGATTTTAAGCTGGACCAGGCCGCCGATGCTGCAGGAGGCGCAAAGATGGAGAGCCCGGACAGCAAACTGGTAGCTGAGGCCACGGTGATCGGGGGCCGTGATCAGGAGGGGTTGTTGAGGTCACCCAGGACCCCGTTCTCACCCGGGGATAAAGTGTTTACAGCAGACCATGACCTGATACGCAACACCCTGGGCCTGTCCCATGGTGAGGTGAATATGGGGCTGCTGGAAGGCCATGATATCAAAGTGTCCCTTGAAATGAACAGCCTCATCCAGAAACACTGCAGCATCCTCGCCAAGACCGGTAGCGGTAAATCATATACAGCAGGTGTCATACTGGAGGAGATACTGGAGCGGGATATTCCACTGCTTATTATCGACCCTCACGGGGAATACAGTTCACTGAAAGAACCAGGCACTGATGACGCTAGGGACCTGTATAGTAAATTCAGTATAACTCCCAGGGGCTACGGGTCACAGATCACAGTATATACGCCTGCAAATAAAGTGTTGAACAAAGATGCTGATGATGTGTTCAGGCTGGATGGCATGAACCTGGGTGCAAAGGACCTGATGCAGATACTTCCGGATGAGAAATCCAGTAACCAGCAAGGACTGCTGTACGAGGCTATTTCCACGATAAAGGCAGAAAAGGAGTTCTATGCCCTGGATGATATCATATTCGAGGTTGGGAACAACAAGAGCAAACTTAAATGGAACGTAATTTCATCCCTGGAATCCCTGCGTGAGGCTGATATCCTTTCCGACCACCCTACTACTATCGAAGAGCTGTTCACCCCTGGACGGGCAGCCATCATAGATATGAAGGGGGTATCCCCGCAACTTCAGGGCATGATAGTGGCAAAGCTCTGCACTGACCTGTTCGAAGCCAGGAAGATGGGAAAGGTCCCGCCTGGCATGCTTGTGGTGGAGGAGGCGCACAACTTTTGTCCAGAAAGGGGTTTTGATAAGACTGTAAGTACTGAGATTTTGCGCACGATCGCTTCGGAAGGCCGCAAGTTCGGGCTGGGCCTGATGGTTATCAGCCAGCGACCCGCACGTATCGACAAGAATGTCCTGAGCCAGTGCAATACCCAGATCATCATGAAGGTGACGAATCCAAATGACCTGAAGGCTATCAGCAAGGGGCTGGAAGGTATCAGCAGCGAGGTGGAGGAGGAACTTAAGAGATTGCCGCCAGGGGTGGCCATGCTGGTGTCCAACGATATCGAGCGCCCGGTGCTGGTGGATATCAGGGTGCGCAAGAGTAAACATGGCGGGGACTCTGTGACTATATCAAGGTCGGCTGCAGCCCGTCATCGAGCCCCGACAAAGCCATCCGCATCTTCGCCAGAACATGCCACTAAGCTGGCTCCACGTGAGGAAAAACCTGCCAGGAAACGGGAAGGCGGCGGGTTGTTCAAAAAAGTTTTCGGGTCTGGGAAATGAAAACAAGAATTTCCTCCTTGGGCCGGAGCAAATTGAGTACATAATCTTATATATTTATAATATAACAAATTTTACAACCAAGACACACTATTTACCGGAGACCCTACCTTGACAGAAACCGAGAATAAGAATAACACACTGGCCGACCTCCTCCCATTTGTGGCCATGGGAGTGTTCCTGCTTCTTGTACAGATAATATCGGTCATGCTGGCCCAGCCCATGATAGATGAGGGCATGCAGTTCACTGAAGACCCTGATAGCGTATGGAATTCAATCTATTACATAGGACTTATACTGGGATTCACCCTGGTCATACTCTATGCTTTCAAGAAAAATATCAAATGGATGATCCACGGCTTCATCCTCTTTGCAGTAGGCGCTACTCTCTATTATGTATTCCTTGCAATCTTTGCCATATTCATGGATGAAACTGCCAGCATAATACTTACGCTGGTATTATCATTGGCACTCACTGTATTGCTCTATCTGTTCCCTGAATGGTATGTCATCGACATAATCGGCATCTTGATAGGTGCAGGGGTGGCGGCTATTATCGGGATATCTTTTGGCGTAATGCCTACACTGATACTGTTGATACTGCTGGCGGTCTATGACGCAATATCAGTATACCAGACCAAACATATGCTCGCCCTGGCCGAAGGCGTGATGGATATGAAGGTACCCATACTGTTTGTCATACCGAATCATCTGAACTTCTCGTTCCGTGAATACAAATATGAAAAAGATGCTAAACGTGAAGCTTTTTTTATGGGGCTGGGAGATGCGGTTATGCCAACCATACTGGTAGTATCTGCCAACGTGTTCATCACTGAAGGATATATGAACCTGCCGCTGATAGGTCTATTGAACATGCCTGCGCTGGGTGCGGCTTTGGGCACCATTGTAGGCTTTGCTGCCCTTATGTGGGTGGTGGCAAAAGGCAATCCACAGGCAGGCCTGCCGTTTTTGAATACCGGGGCCATACTGGGGTATGTCGCAGGATGCCTGGCAGCCGGTGTGCCCATTATTCCGCTGTAATAGAAGGATATTTTACATATAGAATTCCTTTGCAATATCATTGTAAAAGAGTGATTACCAAAAAAAGAGGTTGTACCAATTGCGTATAGGAGTATATATTTGCCACTGCGGCAGCAATATCGCAGGAAACCTGGATGTTGAGTCTGTCCGCGAATTTGCCGGCAGCTTGTCCGACGTTGTAGTTTCAAAGGATATCAACTATGCATGCGGTGACCAGGGGCAGGATGAGATCAAGACAGACATTCAAGAACTGGACCTTGACCGTATCGTAGTAGCTGCCTGTTCACCAAGGCTGCATGAAGTGACCTTCAGGCGAATGGCAGAAGCAGCCGGACTGAACCCATATCTGGTCGAGATAGTCAACATAAGGGAGCAGTGCTCATGGGTGCACAGGGATGCATATCAATATGCTACACAGAAAGCCAAGGACCTGGTGGCCATGGGAGTTGCAAGGGCACGGCTGCTTAACCCACTGAGCGTTGAAAGCGTCCCAGCCAACAGGGATGTACTGGTGATAGGAGGGGGAGTGACAGGCATCCAGGCGGCCCTTAATCTGGCTGACAGCGGAATAAAGGTCCATCTTGTTGAGCAGGATTCCACCATCGGCGGCTGGATGGCACGGCTCAATGATGTTTTCCCCACAAATGACTGCTCCATGTGCGTGCTGGCGCCAAAGATGACCGAGGCAGCAGACCATCCGAACATCACCCTGCATACATATTCAGAAATCCAGGATATCAGCGGCCATATAGGGGATTTCCATATATCGGTAATGCATAAGCCGAGGTATGTGGACGAATCCAAATGCAAAGGCTGCATCGAACTGTGTGGATCCGTATGTCCTATAGAGGTACCAGTGGAAGTGGATGGGGGACTTAGCCTGCGTAAGGCTATCTACCTGCCCATGTCCCAGGCAGTGCCATTTGTGGCAGTGGTGGACCCTGAACACTGTGTTGGCTGCGGGCTGTGCGTGAAGGCCTGTGAACCTGAAGCTATTGATATTAACCAGAAAGAAGAACTTGTGGAATTTGATGTGGGTGCTATCATAGTTGCCACTGGCTACCAT
The DNA here is from genome assembly GCA_965370445.1 of uncultured Methanosarcinales archaeon. GTDB lineage: Archaea > Halobacteriota > Methanosarcinia > Methanosarcinales > Methanocomedenaceae > Methanocomedens_A. The sequence continues at coordinate 5,286 of CBDUUM010000035.1, read as the reverse complement.
CTATTTGATGCATCCAGGAAGCCCGAGTATGGATATGGCATTGTGAAAAACGTCATTACCAGCATGGAACTGGAGCAGATGCTGAACGCATCAGGTCCGACACAGGGACGATTGGTCCGTCCTTCGGACGGACGCGAGGCAAAACGGGTGGCTTTTATCCAGTGTGTAGGTTCCAGGGATGAGACTGTGGGCAACCCATACTGTTCAAGAGTGTGCTGCATGGCTGCCATAAAGAATGCCGGACTTATCATGGACAGGAGCCCGAAAAATCATGTGAGTGTTCATTATATAGATATCAGGGCGGGCGGCGAAAACTATGAGGAGTATTATATCAGGCAGCAAGAGAAGGGTGTTGAGTTCATAAGGGGCAGGGTGGCATCGGTAAAGGAGGTGGATGGCGAGGCTGTGATCACCTATGAGGATACCATGACAGGTGAGATAGTGGACAGCACTGTTGACCTGGTTGTGCTCTCTGTGGGCCTGGAGCCAAATAGCAAGGCAGACAGCATTGTGGATATCCTGAACCTGGGCCGGCGGGCTGACAGGTTCATCCAGGTGGCCCATCCGAAAATGCGGCCTGTGGACACCCATACCAGGGGCGTGTTCGTGGCTGGCTGTGCTTCGGGACCTAAGGAGATTCAGGTATCTATTGCACAGGGAATGGCGGCATCTGCCAGGGCACAGGGGCTGTTGAGCAGCGGCAGTATCCAGAAAGATGTGATGGGTGTAAGGGTGTCAGACGAGCTGTGCAACGGCTGCCGATTGTGCGAGGAAGTATGTACTTACGGCAGGATCAAAGTTATTGGCGGCAAGGCTGTTGTGGATGAGCTGACCTGCGGCGGGTGCGGTACCTGTGCAGCGGCATGTCCGCAGGGAGCCCTGCAGCCCAGGCATTCTACTGATGAGCAGATACTGGCCCAGGTTCGGGCTGGTACAGAGGATATCAGGGAGACCCCGCTGATCGTAGGGTTTTTGTGCAACTGGTGCAGTTATGCTGCGGCAGACCTGGCAGGGACGCAGGGTGTATCCTACCCGACAAATATCAGGAACATCCGTGTGATGTGTGCGGGAAGGGTAAACCCGTCTTTTGTGCTGGAGGCATTGAAGGGCGGCGCGGACGGCGTGCTGGTGGCAGGGTGCAGGCCTGGTGAATGTCATTACATTTCCGGGAACGCCCAGGCCCAGCAGCGGATGGATGTACTGAAGGATGTGCTGGCAGAACTGGGGATCGACCCCGGGCGTGTGAGGACTGCATGGGTGGCGGCAAGTGAGGCTGGGAAGTTTGCAGGTGAGGTCAGCCGGTTTGTGGAGGATCTGGAGAAGATGGGAGTTATCGGGAGCGAGCTGGATAAATAAATGTGGAACCGGAGTTTTTCATATTTGATGTAAGGGAAATTAATGTAAACGGGAAATGAAGGTAAAGTCTGTGGAAAATATATATTATATTCAAGAACCAAACAATCCAAACTATCTTTGCGGACTTTGCGCTCTTTGCGGTGACCAAAATCATACACCGCAAAGGACACTCACCTCCTACGGAGTTGAGTGCCTGCTACGCCTGCAGGGCGTGCAGGTCGCAAAGAGCGCAAAGTGTTCAGGATATATGTTAAAGATATTATGTTCTTGACTATAATTATCAAATGGTTTAATTGTTGGATATGAATATTTGAGGAGAAATGATTTTGGCTGACAAAAAGCAGCCTGGTATTTATCAGGTAAAAGTAACACTCGATGGCATCAGACCGCCAATATGGAGACGGATCCTGGTTACCAGCGATACTACATTGGGCAAACTTCACAGTATCTTGCAGGTCGTCATGGGATGGGATGATTACCATCTCCATCAGTTCATTATCAATGAGACTTATTATGGTCCACCCGACCCGGATTTGATGTTAGACCTTAAGGACGAAAAAAAGATGAGACTGGATCAGGTGGTACTCCAGGAACAGATGAAATTTATTTATGAATACGATTTTGGTGATTCCTGGTATCATAATATACTGATCGAGAAGATACTTCCTCCGGATACGAAAAAGCATTATCCAGTCTGTATTAAGGGTAAACGGGCATGTCCTCCTGAGGATTGCGGTGGTGTGAGTGGATATTATTATTTCCTTGAAGCTATCCAGGATCCTGATCATCCCGAACATGAGGAGATGCTGGAATGGGGGGGCGACAGTTTTGATCCTGAGGGTTTTGATATTGATGAGGTTAACAGGGTTTTGAAAAAGATCATATAAATTCTCTGGGGTATAGGTTTAATATGGACAAGCCAATCCGGAAATATAATATTCCCGGTGAATACGTAACTCTTCTTGGTGACATAAAAGAGCGTATTCGCTCAGCACAATATGAGGCATTAGGAGCTGTTAATAAGGAACTTATTTCGCTTTACTGGGATATCGGCCAGATGATCGTTGACCGACAGGAAGGGATGACATGGGGTAAATCTGTGGTGGAGCAACTTGCAAAAGACTTACAAGCAGAGTTTTCTGGTATTAGTGGCTTTTCAGCTGCAAACCTTTGGCGCATGAGGGTATTTTATAATAACTACAGCAATGATACAAAACTCGCACCATTGGTGCGAGAAATTAGCTGGTCTAAAAACATAATCATAATGGAAAAATGCAAGGATGCTTTTAAGCGTGAGTTTTACATCCGCATGACCCGCAAGTTTGGTTGGTCAAAGAATGTACTTATTCACCAGATAGAAAATCAGGTGTATGAAAAAACCCTCTTTAACCAGACCAATTTTGAACAAAACCTGCCTGCTGAAATACGTAATCAAGCAAAACTTGCAGTTAAAGATGAATATACTTTTGATTTTCTGGAACTTGGTGATGAACATAGCGAGCGCCAGTTGGAACAGGCAGCATTGTCAAAGGTCGAGCCATTCCTACGTGAAATGGGTGGGCTATTTTCTTTTATCGGCAGCCAGTACCGCCTGGAAATCGGCGGCAGGGAGTATTTTATTGACCTGCTGTTGTATCACCGTCACCTGAAGTGCCTGGTGGCACTGGAGTTAAAGATCGGGGAGTTTATTCCTGAGTATGTTGGCAAGATGCAGTTTTACTTGGCTGCACTGGACGACCTTGTCAGAATGGATGATGAAAAACCCTCTATCGGCATTATCCTGTGTAAATCCAAAGATAGGACAATCGTGGAATATGCCCTGAGGGAATCGAATAAACCTATAGGAGTGGCTTCATATCGGATTGTTTCTACTCTGCCTGAGGAGTTAAGTAGTGAGCTTCCAGACCCTGAGCAGATTGCAAAGCTGCTGGATGGGGTGGAGTGATGACTGGAAGAGATATTACAACCAATCCTGCCTCGCCCCTCTATGACCAGATCCGGCAGGTTCTGCTTGAGGCGCAAAGTAGTGTTTTCCGTGCAGTCAATACTGTAATGGTGCATGCTTATTTTGAGATTGGTCGTTTGATTGTTGAGGATGAACAGCACGGTGAGGCCCGCGCTGAGTATGGAGAAGAAACATTAAAAGCTCTTTCAAAGAACTTAAAAGCAGATTTCGGCAAAGGTTTTTCTGTGCGAAATCTCAGGAACATGAGGAGTTTTTATCTTGCATTTGAAAAACGGCAGACACTGTCTGCCAAATTAAGCTGGTCGCATTATATTCTACTTATGCGTGTTGATAATAAACAGGCACGGGATTTTTATGTAAAGGAGGCTGAATCTGAGAACTGGTCTGTAAGGGAATTGGTTCGACAGTATCCAACCATTACTTTCAACACAGGAGATCCCGCATGAAAAAGCACCCACTCTGGCACCCCACCTACACCCTCACCCCCACCACAGCCAGCGCCCTCATGCAGATCGAGTCAGCCCGGACCGCGGTCGAGCATACCCCGCTCCCCCCTGCTGTACAGGAGGAACTGCGCCACCGTGCCCGTATCCGTTCTACCCACTATTCCACACGCATCGAAGGCAACCGCCTCACACTGGAGGAAGCCGGGCAAGTCATCGATGGCACCCGCACTTCATTCCACGGAAGAGAACGGGACGTGGGTGAGGTACAGAACTACTGGAACGCATTGCTGCGGGTCGAGGAATGGGTCGCAAAAAATAAACCCCTGACTGAAGACCTGGTAAAACGCCTGCATGCCCTTGTAGAACACGGTGCGCGGGCCAAGCCGAGTCCGTACAGGGACGGCCAGAATGTGATACGTGATTCTGCTTCTGGCATCATCGTCTACCTGCCGCCGGAGGCAAAGGACGTGCCCGCTCTCATGGGGACAATGGTCGAATGGGTGCACCAGGCAGAAAAAGACGGACTGCCAGCCCCGCTTATTGCCGCACTTGTTCACTACCAGTTCGTCACCATCCACCCCTACTATGACGGTAATGGCAGGACGGCGCGGCTGCTGGCCACCTTCATACTTCATAGAGGCGGATACGGACTGAACGGTTTCTTTTCCCTTGAAGAACACCATGCGCAGGACCTTGGAGCTTATTATAACGCCCTGACAGTTCACCCCCATCACAATTACTACGAAGGCCGGGCCGAAGCAGACCTTACCGGCTGGGTGGAATATTTCATCAAAATATTGGCTGGCGTTTTCACAGCCGCCAAAGAGGAGGTACAACGCCATGCTGGTGAGGAGGGACGTATAGAGCCTGAGTTCCTGCGGCGGCTTGACCCAAGGGGGCGGGCAGTGCTATCCCTCTTTGCCAGGACAGAGCGAATAACTTCTGCTGATGTGGCCCGGACACTGGGACTATCGCAGCGAATGGCACGCAACCTGCTGAGGGATTGGGTTGAAGATGGGTGGCTGGAAATGGCAGATTCGTCAAGGCGGGGCAGGGCCTATGCTTTGTCAGTGGGTTATCGGCAATTTATCGGCAATTTAACGGCAATGAGTGGATAAGGATAGAGTAATTTTGTTCCAAAGCCTATAATCGGTAAAGGTATATAGGATTAGTATAAACTTCTGTTGAATAGGAGTGATTTTAATGGAATTAAAAGATAAAATTCTTGATGTGATTGGAGGAGTGAATATATCGGCATTTGCAACTGTTCAAAGCGATTCGAATCCTGTTCCCAGGGTTAGATATTTAGCTACAGTTGGTTTTCCAGACCTGTCGATGATGATGGCTACACATAAAAGCTCTATAAAGATGTCGCATATTAAAAATAATCCAAAAGGCTGTATTACAACCTGGAATGGAAAAGACCTTGAAGATATCGATAAGCCTTATGTTGTAATGGATGCCAACATTGAGATAATTGATGATGAAAAATCAAAAAATGAATTCTGGAATCCAATG
>CBDUUM010000034.1:0-12006 GCA_965370445.1 uncultured Methanosarcinales archaeon | reverse complement strand
ACTCAATATCAGTACAATACTCAATATCAGTACAATACTCAATATCAGTACAATACTCAATATCAGTACAATATCATTATCAAGCCCGTTATCTGTCATTATTCCAGGATTTTAGATATTTTCCTGCAGGCTTTTTCCATCTCTACGATCACAAGACCTATATTCAGCTCATCCCTGAACAGTGAACTAAGTATTGCGAGTTTACCGGCTTCCATGATTATGGTTATGGCATCAGGGGACCTGATCATAACCATATTTGGCGGATTCTGTTGTATTTCTTCCATAACGGTTTTAGCTGAACCCATAATAGTTGCTGTATAAGCACCCAAACGTGCTTCAGGTACATTTTCGGGCACGTCCGAAACCATGACAAGGCCCTGGTTACTTGAGATGACCGATGCCTCGATATCACCGGTATTTTTTAGTTCTTTCAGTATCTCACATAGAGATTCTTGAATATTTGCCATAATTCTTATTCTTCCCAGAACTTTGGTTTTATTACAAACCGACAGACATCATCTCCCATTGCCTGGCAACTGATCTCTTCGCACACCATGTTTTTCTTATTGAATACCACTTCCATATATCCGCATAGGAAGCCTTCCATAAAGTAACAGATAGGAGTGTCGCTTTTTCCGATATGGGTCATAGCCTCAACACTTTTTATCAATGTACAGGTTATCTCTCGTTGGTTATCAGATAATTCAATATCTCTCAGAAGTAGCCAGCCATAACGGGCAAATTGTTGGGTGGTGGCGCTGATTATTTCATCAGTTGTTTCACATTCCCACTGCCTGATAACTACAGGTGCTGATTTCTTTCCTGCATTATATCCTGATGTATAGAACATTGGTCTGGCGCCTTTTCCCAATGCATCTAATATCCCTTTATGAAGCGATCCAAAAGTTGATTTTGACATCAGTAACACAGGAACACCGCTTATGGTTATATTGGCGTTATCATCATCCAATTCGATGAATAACGCCTCATCTATGGTCTTGATAGAATTCACCCCATTAAATTGCAAATTAGAATAAGAGATAATTGTATTTTTTAATTAAAATAATTATCATTTAAAGAAATGTTACTATCTTAACCACCAATTTTTAAAAAAATTGTTACATAATAACATAAGAAGTTACCTGTCTGCACTGTAGTTCAGGCCGCACTCACTACAACGATAAGTGATTACATCTTTGCCCTTGGTACTTTTCCTGACAATAGATTCCATCCAGCTGCCGCAGGTGGGGCATTTCTGGTCGAACAGGGAATGATCTCGTTTTTCCATGTTCCCTCATCACCTGCCCATCTGCTTGTGTGCTCGCGCCAGGTGTCCTGCAGCCTGGGCACCTATCAGGGATATCTCACCGGCCAGTGCTGCCGCACCTATTATCTCGGCGAGTTTTTTAGCATTGGTGCCTGGTGGATCTCCTGCTCCTGCCACTCCCAGCATTTCAAGGCACTCGCGCTGGGTGGCAATACCTGTACCGCCGCCTACTGTACCAACCTGTATGGCAGGCAGCGTCACACTGCAGTACAGGTCGGCTTCATCCGTAAGTTCCATGCTGGTGATCGCACTGCTGGCCCCCACCACATGGGCAGCATCCTGGCCGCAGGCAAGGTACATAGCTGCAATAATGTTTGCCACATGTGCGTTAAATCCTGTACTTCCTGCCCTGGCCGAACCCAGCAGGTTCTTCTTGTAATTGAGCTTTGCCATTGATCCGGGCTCTGTCTTGAGCTTTTGCCTGACCACATTTCCAGAAATGACCACATCTGCTACAACAGTTTTTCCCCTGCCCATAATATTATTGATAGCAGAGGGTTTCTTGTCAGTACATACATTGCCTGAGAGTGATACCAGTTCCACATCAAGTTGGCCTGTTAGAAAATCGCAAATGGCCTCAGATGCAATTGTTGCCATGTTCATACCCATAGCATCCTTGGTATCGAACCTGAACCTGAGATACACATTGTTCCCTGCCACAAAGGGCATTACGTCAAGCAGTTCCCCGAACCTGGTGGTCTCGGATGCCTTTGCTTTCATGGCCTTAAAGTTCACAGGATCATTGACCCAGTCAACGAATTCCCTGGCCCGGACCACATCCTTTACTGTGAAAACGGGTGCACGGGTCATACCGTCATTGAAGATCCTCACATTTGAGCCGCCACATGCCGAGATTACCGAACAGCCCCGGTTGGTGCTGGCAACAAGTGCCCCTTCTGTGGTGGCGAGGGGTAAGTAATAATTCCCGCATGCATATTCACCATTGATAGTAACAGGCCCGGCCATTCCAAGAGGTATCTGGATTGCCCCGATCATGTTTTCAATATTGCGTTTTGCAGCTTCTGCTTCATCGATGGAGAATCTGCCCATGTGATCAAGTTCTGTATCGGTCATGCAGGCTACGGCTTCTCTTCTTATGTCCACTGCTTCCCTGGCATCCACGAACTGGTCAATGGCATGGAGTTTCATCTCTCCTTTTACTACCTTTTGTATGATCTCCTCTTTTGACAACCCCTTATCCTTGTTCATGCAAATACTGTTGTGTAATAATCTATTTAACTCTGGCGAAAACCGGCATTATGGGTTTTCAGGTATACCTGGAAATGGCCTGGATCAAATAGACTGACAATCCGACTAAATTAAGTATATAAGCAAATAAGCAGATACAAGGATATAGAAAAAACGCATTACACATTTATATAGTACATAATTATATTAAAGGAGAATAACGTGGCAGATACTAATAACAATGATTCCAGATCCACTGATGACCTTCTGGGCGGTCTTGATATTGAATCCACCGCCGATGTCCCGGTTCCAGAGAACCTGATCGACCAGGTGATAGGCCAGGAACATGCAGTGGAAGTAGTAAAAAAGGCGGCCAACCAGCGGCGGCATGTTATGATGCTGGGTACACCTGGTACCGGCAAGTCAATGCTGGGCAAGGCCATGGCAGATCTTCTGCCAAAAGAAGAATTACAGGATGTCCTGGTATATAATAATCCTGAGGACAACAATACACCGAAGATCAGGGTAGTGCCTGCCGGTAAGGGCAAGGAGATAGTGGACGCCCACAAACTGGAAGCAAGAAAACGTATGCAAGTCCGCAACATGTTCATCATGATGTTCGTGTTCGGCATAATTATCTACTCATTTTATACCCAGACGCTGATCTGGGGTATCATCGCTGCCGTACTGATCTTCATGGTCATGCGCCAGTTCATGCCAAAAGAAGAGGCATACATACCAAAACTACTGGTATCCAATGCAGGTAAGGAAAAAGCTGCATACATAGATGCCACAGGCGCACATGCCGGTTCCCTGCTGGGTGATGTGAGGCACGATCCTTTCCAGAGCGGAGGCCTGGAGACCCCTGCCCACGACAGGGTGGAAGGCGGAGCCATACATAAGGCGCATAAAGGTGTGCTGTTCATAGACGAGATCAATACCCTCGGGCTGGAATCCCAGCAGAACCTGCTGACAGCCCTGCAGGAGAGAGAATTTTCCATCACTGGCCAGAGCGAGCGCTCCTCAGGTGCGATGGTAAAAACAGAACCTGTTCCCTGTGATTTCATCATGGTCACTGCCGGTAACCTTGATGCCTTGAGGGGAATGCACCCTGCACTGCGTTCAAGGATCAAGGGTTATGGTTATGAGGTCTACATGAGCGACACCATACCTGACAATAGCGAGAACAGGCAAAAACTTGTCAGGTTCGTGGCACAGGAAGTGGCAAGGGATGGCAAGATTCCCAATTTCGACAAAGGTGCTGTTGAAGACATCATCCTGGAAGCAAGACGGCGGGCAGGCAGGAAGGGACACCTGACCCTGAAACTTAGGGATCTGGGCGGTCTTATCAGGGTTGCGGGTGATATTGCACGCGCGGAAAATGCTGACCTGACCCGATCAAGTCACGTGTTAAAGGCAAAGATCATTGCCAGGTCTGTGGAACAGCAGCTCGCCGACCAGTACCTTGAACGGAGAAAGGATTACAAGATGTTCGAACTGGAAGGCAACCAAGTGGGAAGGGTTAACGGCCTTGCGGTTATGGGCAGCGATTCAGGGATCATGCTTCCGATAATGGCAGAGGTGACGCCTGCCCAGTCCAGTTTAGAAGGTCGCATCATAGCCACAGGTATGCTCAAGAAGATCGCCAGGGAAGCTGTTGATAACGTATCAGCCCTGATCAAGAAGGTAAGTGGCAAAGACACCAGGTCAATGGATGTACATATCCAGTTCATCGGTACCTATGAAGGAGTGGAAGGCGACAGTGCATCCATCAGTATAGCTACTGCCGTGCTGTCAGCTTTCGAGAACATCCCGGTTGACCAGTCAGTGGCCATGACCGGATCTCTGTCAGTAAGGGGTGACGTGCTTCCGGTTGGCGGCGTGACCTACAAGATAGAGGCTGCGGCCCACGCAGGGATCAAGACCGTGATCATACCCAAATCAAACATGGGTGATGTCATGATCGAGGATAAATATAAGGACAAGATCGAGATCATACCTGTGAGCAATATCACGGAGGTATTGGATAGAAGCCTTATTGGGCCTGAAAAGAAAAAACTGATCAAGATCATTAAGAAATCATACGCTTTTCCAAAGCTGAACCTGGGTTTGGCTGATAATATTCCAGGGTCACCGGTGCCGACACCTCAATAGGCAGGGATATACTTTGAACACACAACAGGTTGATTTCCATGACATCAGGGTACTGAAAAGTTCAGGACTTAGCATTTTTATCGATAATGGTGAGATAGAACAAATATCAAATAACTATACCAGTGGAACAGCCTGCCGTGCACTGGTCAATGGGTCGTGGGGTATTGTCTCATCCGACAACATCGGGGACCCTGAAAGCATGCTTTTTTCAGCAGCAAAGCTATCCAGCCAGGCACATAGAAGATCTCCAAGACCGGGTATCGAACTGGCCTGGGTGGAATCTCCTTTGATACATGACCTTCCGGCAGTTGAAAAAGACCCTGCCGATGTTCCCATTGAGGAGAAAGTAGAACTTCTGCTTGATATCCACAAACGGGCAAAGGTACAGGACGTGTCAAGTTCCACTGTAATGTATTCTGAAAGTGTAACCGACGTGGAATATAGTAACTCCGAGGGTGTAGAGGTTTCATACAGCCAGGTTCGGACAGGGTTTGCAGTAACTGCCGTGGCTTCACGCAATGGCGTGTTCCAGATGGGCAGGGAGAGCAAGTTCAATGTATGCGGGTATGAGCTGTTCGACAGGTACGACGCTCTGGAACTGGCAGAGACGGCAGGGAATACTGCAAGGGACCTGTTATCGGCCAGTGTACCAAAAGGCGGCAGGATGCCTGTGATACTTGACCAGGAACTGGCAGGTGTGTTCATCCACGAGGCTGTGGGTCATGCAGCAGAGGCGGACCATGTGGCAGAGGGAAATTCCATCCTCGCAGGCAAGATCGGAAGCCAGATCGCTTCTTCCTGTATCAGTGTCATAGACGACCCGTCCATGCACGGGTATGGTTACTATCCAGTTGATGACGAGGGAGTGGAATCCAGGCCCACCACATTGATAAAAAAGGGTGTGCTGAAGTCATACCTGCACAGCAGGGAGACGGCTGCACTATTTCCGGATACAGGCCGGCCTGGTAATGCAAGGTCCCAGGGGCTTTCAAGACCCATTATCAGGATGAGCAATACTTATATCGAGAATGGTGATTCCAGTTTCGAGGAGATGTTATCTGAAATAACGGACGGTGTTTACCTGATCGGCAGCCGCGGAGGACAGGTGAATCCGGGCGAGGGTGTGTTCCAGTTCAATGCAGAGCGCGGGTTTTTGGTGGAGAACGGTGAACTGACCACGCCTGTTCGGGATGTTTCACTGTCAGGACATACACTGGATATCTTAAAGCACGTGCAGATGGCTGCCGGTGATATGAAAATGACCTCTGGCAGGTGCGGCAAAGGCGGACAGCTTGCGCCTGTGTCCGATGGGTCGCCGCATATCCTGGTCTCTGAGGCCACGGTGGGGGGAAGCGGATGAGTAGTGATATCAATATTATTTATGACATGGCCAAAAAGGCACAAAAAGCTGCAGAGCGCTCAGGTGCTGATGAGGTGGAAGTATTCGGGCTTATGGCCAGCAGTGTTAATGTAGACATCCAGATGGATAAAATCGACCTTGCCAGGGAAAGTTTTTCACGGGGAATTGGTGTCAAGGCAGTGGTGAATGGTGCAGTGGGTTTTTCGTCCACAAATGATCCGGCGCGCATCATAGATGCGGCAAAATCCGCCACAAGTTCGGCCAGGGTACGACGCAGCGACCCTGACTGGACAGGACTGCCGCATGCTTGTGATTACAGGGTGGTAAAAGGCATCCACGATCCCGGGATAGCTAATATAGATGTGGAAACCTGCATCGACCTGTCCATGAAGATGATCGATGGGGCAGTATCGCTGGATGGTGCAAGACCCACGTCAGGAAAGTTCACATGTTTGGGGTCCGATTATGTGATACTGAACTCCAACGGTGTTGAAGTGAGGGAAGCTTCCACAAGGATAGATGGTTTTATTGAGTGCCGGGCAGGGGATGGTAATGAGATGTCCACTGCTTATGAGTTTGATATCTCCCGTAACCTTGATATTGATTTTTACCGCATTGGCAGCGAGGCTGCCAGACAGGCGCTTGAAGGTGTAGGCGGTGTAGATGTTGATACATGCAAGACCGACGTGCTGCTTAAACCAAATGCAATAGCCGATATTTTGGAAAGTACATTTATCAATTCGCTAAACTCGGAAAATATCCAGAAAGGACGCTCATCACTGGCTGGTAAACTGGGAAAGAAAATAGGTGCCAACGGCCTGGATATTGTGGACGACGGGCTGCTGGAGGGTGGTATAGGATCGGCCCGCTCGGATGATGAGGGGACACCGTCAAGGACAAACCGTATCTTGGAGAACGGGGTGCTGAGTACTTACCTGTATGATAAATATACGGCAGGTAAGGATGGTGTGGAGTCTACGGGCAGTGCGGTGAGGAATAATTATGCCCAGACCACTTATATTGATGTAAGGAACCTGAAGATAGAGTATCCGGCCAGCGATATTATTGCTGAGACGCAAAAAGGGGTGCTGGTAGGTTCGGTGATCGGGGCCCATACAGCCAATCCCATCTCAGGAGATTTCAGTGTGGAAGCCCGTAATTCGTTCCTGGTCGAGGACGGGGAGGTCGGCAGCCCGATCAGGTCCATGATGGTGACCGGGAATGTGTTCGAACTGCTGCAGAATATCTGCGGTGCGGGCCGTGACACGAGGGTACTGGGTAATATTATTACGCCTACGGTGAAGGTATCAGGCTTGAAGATAGTGGGATAGTAATTTCGGGAAGGGGGTGGACCTTTGAAAGTCTGTATGGTAATACCGTCGTACTGGGCACGGGAAAGCAAGGATGGTTGGAGAGCCGGGGATGCCGTGTACGACCATCCCACATCCCTGGATGAGGAGGGTACACTGCTAAGAGCGCTGCAAAGCCTGGATGTGCTGGAAGATAAGGATTTCCAAGTGGTGGTGATCGCTGCGGCCACGGCAGGGGATATTGAGGACAAGGTTGAGGATAAGGTAGCTGGTATTATCGAAAAAGTTTCCAGGACTGCAAATGTGGACATAAAGCTGTTCGCCCCCTCCCATCTGGAAGAGATACATGGCCTGCTGTGCAGTGAGGGTTTGGATGAATATGTTCCCCTGCTGCAACTCAGGGGATATTCCAATATCCGCAACCTGTGCCTTTTTATTCCCCACATACTGGGTTCGGATCTGGCGGTACTTATCGATGACGACGAGGTATTCGAGGACGCGCAGTTCATAGGGAAAGCAAAGGAGTTTATAGGCAGTGTGGTGGGGGACAGGACCGTCTATGCAGTGGCTGGGTGTTACCTTCAGTCAGATGGAGACAACCGTACTATGAAAAAACGCAGCCCCTGGATGGAATACTGGGGCCAGTACAAGATTATGGACGAGGGCTTTGACAGGATAATATGGACCGAACCCAGGTTGAAGGAAACGCCCTTCGTGTTCGGCGGGAATATGGTCATACACAGGGAGCTGTTCACTGTGGTGCCATTCGATCCTGATGTTCCCAGGGGTGAGGACATAGATTACCTGATAAATGCCAGGATGTTCGGTTTCTCATTCTTCCTGGATAATAAGCTGTCTATCAGACACCTGCCACCGCCCAAGAGTCATCCAGTGTGGATGCAGTTGCGTGAGGACATATACCGTTTTATTTACGAGCGGGCGAAACTGGAAGGGCAGGTGGAAAAAGAGGGAATGGTCAGGGTGGCTCCGGAAGACCTGGACCCGTACCCTGGCAGGTTCTTAAGAAGTGACCTTGAGGAAAAGGTTGAGGGTGCGTGTAGACTGCTGTCAGAAGAGTATCTTGAGCAGGGCGATACCGCTGGCAGTGAAGAGGCGCTATTAAATATCGAGCTGGCCAGGACCGATGCAGTGCCTGGATCCAATCCTTTCCAGGACCTGTGTGAGTTACAGAAACGCTGGGAGGGGCTTATGGAGTTTACAGCCAGGGAAGAGGTGCGCTCCAGGCTCTGGAAGATTATTGAAGGATAGAAAGGGTAATGGGAAAAAGGAGTGCTGGGAGAAATGTATGGGACATGATGCCATACTGCAGGTAAGGGCTGACAGGGAGATAACTGGGGATGAGGCCAGGTCGGTAAGTAACATTATTGAGAAATACTGTGGCGGAGCAGACTATGAGTTTCTTTATGTTAAGCAGGGAATTGATGTCTATATTTCAAATGTATCCAGTGCCAGACATACGGCGGCCAGGATCATGAAGGTGCTGGGGGGCAGCAAGAAGGAGAGTTCGAAGTACTTGAGGGTTGAGGGCGGCAGGGTGCTGTACCAGTTCACGATACGGGTGAAGCTGCCGCAGGAGGCTTCGGGGGCGAGGTATGGGTTTTGATTGGATTTCTTTGTTTTATTCCTCTTCCAGTTCCTGGTAAATCGTAGTGAACTGCTCCAGGGCAGTCTCCAGGTTTTCGGAAATGTCTCGTGCCAGTACATCAGGGTCCGGCAGGTTCTCGCCTGCACCCCCCCTCAAAGAGCACATTGTCCGGCATCACAATGGCAGCTTTTCCGTTGATTTTTAGCAGAGTCTTTACATGCTGGAGGAAGTTAAGCTCCAAACATTATTTTTCCGCTCTTGGCAAATTCGGCTACAGGTGAGGTTTCATTTTCAAATTCCTCTGATGTAAGCGTGACAATGTCCAGAGGGACCATGAATTTTCGAATTGTTTTTATCTCGGCATCCTTTGTTAAACGGGCTCGCTCAAAAATATCTTTATTCTTAAAATCATCCGATATTATCAATATATCTACATCACTATCATCAGTTATTCCTGTTGCATGTGAACCAAATAAAATGATTTTTGAGAGATTTAATCCACTCTCATTCAGACGTTGCTCCAGAAATCTAATCGCCTTTTCAATATTATTATTATTATTATACATAAACTCAGTTGATACATTTATTGATTTTAAAACGATGACAATAGTGTCTGTTTTCGTGCCACTTCTTTTTTCATTTTTGCAATTTTTTTATAATCTTCTTTTTTGACTTGAGGCTTTCTAGAAAGATATTCCAAAGCCCTTTGGTCATCGATTATTTCCCTTAGTCGAATGGATTCTAATCCCATTTGCTCTAAATTAAAACTTTTTTGAAGAATTCTTGCATCTAAGTTTTCATTTGCAAAATAATCCATTTTGATAATTGAATCATCAGGATAGATTTCCTGAATTTCATTTGGGCTTAATTTGTAGTATCCATAATCTTCTTTATTAAATAACCTTAGTTTATTTTCGTCACGATTTTGTAATTTCTCGAAAAACTCTTTAGGCCCTTTTAACGGTTTATGTTTTTCGCCCATACTGTCAAAACCGAGACCGAAAGATAGAATGTCTTTTGCACCTACTACATTAGCATCTTTATTGAATCGTCCTTGATTTGCATTTATTGAATGAATAAAACTATTTTCCAAAAGATCATGTTCTTTTAATGAACGCATGAAACTTCTGATGGTCTGGCGCATACTCAAAGGAGTTTTACCATCAAAATCAAATACAAAAGCGTCAATCTCCTTTTTTGCATAAAAATCAATAATATCGGGTATGAATAACAGTGCTGGCGGGACTATACCCATAATAGGTTTATGGTTCAAAGTTTCTATTATTTCAACCGATTCTTCTAAAAATGTTTTATATTTTTCAAATTCACTTTCTGAATTGATTCGTTGAGGCAGTTTGGGTATAATAGGCAATGGAGTGATATCAGAATATTCATAAGCAGTATCAAGAATGAATTCTAATGGTTTCTTTTCAGGATATTTTGTATCATCATATTCAATAAAAAGAATGTTAATTTCTTTATCAGTATTTGTTTTTCGAGTTAGAGAATTTAGTTCATAATTGAGTTTGTCCAATTTATCTGGGAAATTTAAAACGCTATAAATTGAGTTCTTTTTTGAATCTTTAGTAAGAGAGAATCTTTTGTATAACTCATTTATTCCTTTTGTCTTATCATTAAAAAGTAGCTTTGAATTTGTTTTAGATAAATTCAGTGATTTCGTTGGTGTTGTTAGTTTTTTCCCGTTTATGCGAAGGTCTTTTGTAACATATAACGAGTCATCATCTGGAGAAATCCTTTCGAACTCAATATGTTTAGACATCATTTATCCCTTTATTTTTACTAAATAAAAAACTAATGCTTTTATTTCAAAAAGATTTCTTCATTCTGAATCTTGAAGAAGACAATTTATTAATTAATTCGTTTCGTTTATCTTTATTGATTGCTTGTTTCTTTAGCAGCAATTCAATTAAGCCGATAGTCCCGGTAAAAACCACATTATGTTTTTCTGCGATCTTTCTCGCTTTTTTGTCATCAATTATACAATAATTCTTATCGACGGATGATTCTAATTTTAACCACCATAAGATAACTTCAATTTCCCCATATCCAAGATAGGGATATCTATTCTTGAAATGAAATATATCTTCTTCAGGCAAACTGGCCAATATTTCAATATTCCCATTCGCTATATTCGATTTTAAAGGATCTGAAGTTCTACCGTTCTCTATTTCCTTAAGTACACTTCTTGGTATCCTCAACTCATATCCTAATTCTGTAAATTTATGCAATATTTCTGGTTCATCAAGTTCAGTATAAAAAGCTATGACTGGGGATGAATCTAAAATTTTCATAACCAGAGTACCTATGAATATATCTGAATCCCTTTCAGTTTAACTTCTCTAACAAAATCATCAATGTTAGTTCCAGAGATTTCCAGGGCTTTCCCAAAACTAATCTTGCTTTTTGCATAGAGATTTAATGCAATCTTTTTTCGTTTTGGCTGTATTTTTTTAATCTTTATCGACTCTTCGGTCATTTCAGGATAAGTAAAATATATGAAACCGAGCAATTCATCTTCGGTCAAATCATTCAGCATATCCTTGAAATCCTCTATCATTTCTTTTTCATCGGTAGTGGTATTTTCTTTTATTATTTGTGCGATTTCCTGACCAAGACCAGTTAATTTCAGTTTATTTCCCTCTTTTTCAACTACTCTTGCAGATTCAAGCTGTTCTAATTCTTCATCTGCAGTTTCACTATAGGGTCCCATAAAATCGGCTTCAAAATCAGCGTCATCGGCAAGTTCTTCATTGTTTTTACATAAAAGAAAAAGTTCCTTTTGGTACCAGAGTTTGCCTTTGATTGGCTCAAAATTGTTTGCACTTAGGAGTAACAAAGCATATTTTTGAGTTTCAGTAAGGTTTTCAAATATTCGTTTCTTAATGTCCATTTTCAAATCTCTATTGGTACAGTAATCATATCTTCTTTTGGTAAGCGCTGTGAAAGTGTTTTATTCCATTGTACGCTTTACTTTTCTTTTTACTTTTACTTTTACTTTTTCCCTTTGCGTCTTCTCTTCTTTTATCCGCTCCAGCAGCAC
>CBDUUM010000033.1:0-12014 GCA_965370445.1 uncultured Methanosarcinales archaeon | reverse complement strand
GGGGGACATATGATATATACTTTACAACATTATAGGGTTGACTTAACACTAGGTATCTCTTTCGCTTTATTCCAGTCCCAAAATTTAAATGGTATATTTTCTTGATTCCAAAGCTCATTGATGCCATCCTTTACTTTCTTTCGTTCCTCTTTTAATTCATCGATCCTCGAACTTATGAAAACAATTTGTGACATCTTATTATTCCAATTCTTTATTCCACTTTTCTAAAAGCTTTTTATCATTTTTAGTAAGTAGAGTGGTATTGTATTTTTTCTCCAAATTATAAATAGCATCGTATATCTTGATTGCATTTTTAATATTCTTTTTGCTATAATGAACTTTGGCTTGGAATCTATAAGCTTTGGAAATGTCGTGAAGCGCAGCAGGCAAAGGCAAAGCTTGAATCCAATATAATATTGCCTTATTAAGATTTCTCCAACCATCATCAGTGATATTTTTTGTGCTCAGCCCAGTTTCTTTTGCTTTTCGCCAATAGGCATCTCCTAAAGTCCAGTAAATACTTTCAGCCTCAAATTTTGTAATAGACAATGCTTCTTTTGCTAACTCTATGCCTTTGTCGTATTCGCCATTTTTTGTTAGTGATTGTGATTTAAAAAATAATGGATTTGCTCTTTTTTGTGCATCTGAAAATACAACATATTCATCTATGCTTGCTTTTTTTAGTATTAATTGGGTGATTTCAGAAGGACTTAAATTAATATAATTTTGATCCAGTTTCTGCAGTATCTCATCTTCACTTAGATTTATGGATTTCCTAACAACGACTTTTTCATCTTGTGGATTTTCACTCTCTTTAGTCTCTCCTTTGCGTATTCGTTTCGCTTCTTCCTTTTTCTGTTTTGATATTTCCATCTGTTTATTCCATTTTTCTTTAAATTTATCCATCATTCCCATCTTTTTATCACCTCCCTTTTATTTTTCTTTTCTTATAGTCACATACCTCGGACTTAAGCACCTCAGCCCTGTAATTAATACCCTGCTCACAATTCCCCCTCGTGTCCGTCAACTCAATGGTATGGCAATCTTCCACAGTACTGCACCAATTACCAACCGTTTGTATCAACATTCTCCTCACACCCAAAGGTACCTACTTCTTATTTCTGCACCCAACTAAAATAAAACTATCGAATTTATTTTACAAGCACATCTCAAAAAAATCCCAAAAAGATGCAATCCAGCTCCCCAGCCCTCCCATACAACCTTCATCTATCAGGCGCAGGCATCAATATATAAGAAAAAACACAGAGTACTACAACATCAACCCTCCACCAGAGGAATGACCACCATGCTCCAAAACCGGGGAAGCAATAACCTGGGAGGACGTGGGAGACGAATTTAGGCAGGCAGTTTACGACCTGTTAACCCTCTTACGCAGTTCAATAAAGAAATAGACGGACTAAAGCAGCAGTGTCACAAAGGCTTCCGCCGAGTAGCCGGAGGCCGTAAGGCCTCTTCTTTACTCTACCTCCTATTACTGCGATGGAATCCGGTTCAAACAATTTTTCCAGCATAAGTTCCTTATCTACCTGATATATTCAACATTGGTCCTGACCGAACGGTAGAGTTTCATAAAGTTATGTACCTGGGTGGGCAGTTGAGTGGACACGGGCAGTCCCAGTTCAGTAGCCTCTGCCGCAGATATGGGCTGTGAATGTATCATCTCGCCCCCCACCAGTTTATCGATCACTGTGGTAAGTTTCTCTTCATCTGTGATTTTATCGGCCAGCAGTTCCCTGGCAATATTGTGCATGAAGTCCATGGCCTTGCGGGATACGTCGCTGATAATAAGGGTGGTATCGTCGGCATCCATATCTTTCTTTTCTGCCACATGGATCCATGATGGGGCAGGGAACACACCCCTTAATAAATCTCCGATCTGGGGGTCAATGGGACCCAGTGATGCATCCTTATCCATAATGATCTCATCGGCGGCCAGTGCAATGATGGTGCCGCCTGACATAGAATAATGAGGGATCATGACCCTTGTTTTACTTTTATGACCTTTTAGGGCTCTTGCTATCTGTATGGATGCATGCAGCTGTCCTCCTGGTGTGTGCAGTATCAGGTCAATGGGTTTATCCCCGGCAGCCCTGATACCCCGCAATATCTCTTCTGCATCTTCTATGTCAATGTATTGATAGACAGGTACGCCGAATACTGAAATGGCTTCCTTCCTGTGTATCATTGCCATGACCCTGGTACCCCATTCCCGTTCCATTTGGCGTATATGGTATAATCGGCGGCGGCGGGTGTTCCAGAATTTGTACTGCGGAATAAAAATGGCGATGCTTATCCACAGCACTCCCAGTATTAGCAACAGGTCGAACAGATCGAATTGATATCCTCCAATGTCCATAATTACCCCAATAGTCATTGGTTTAAATGTACTTTAAAAGTATCGTGTCAGGCCGTGATTACCTCACATCCATCCTCTTTGACTATGATAGTATGCTCGGCCTGGGCCACTGCATATCCGTCTTTCTCGATAAGTACAGGATATTTTCTAAGGAATGTTCCCACCTTTTCAAGTTCATCAGGATTGTCCATCCAGGGGTATAGTGGGATGCTTTTTCGTTGATGGATATGTTGCATGGGAATGCCGCCCACTCCCATCGGTCTGGAAGTAGTGTACCGCATGTATCCATGCGACTATGATCTTGTAAAACAGATAAAGAACGATCCAAAAACAGATGAAGAGTGGGGAGAAGCCTGTTAAGGGTCATGTAGTTGAAATGAAGCATGAGGAAGAAAGAGTAAACCTGGCAGATGTAAGAAGAACTAAAAAATCAGAGGCAACAGTCGCATAACTGTTATCTCTTGCACTACTACAGTTGATTATTTTCATTCATTTCGTGAGTAAGTACCTCCCGAAAAGAACAAAACCCACCCTAAATCTTATCCTTCACCCCATCAACAACCTTCTCGAACAGCCCCTTCTCATTCTCCTTTGCAGGTTTCTCCCCACTGAGCCGGGCAAACTCCCGCAAAACCTCCTTCTGCTTCTGGGATAACTTTTTAGGCACTTCCACATTCATCCGCACATGCAGGTCCCCCTGCCCGTGCCCGTGGATATAGGGCATACCCTTATCCCTCACCCTGAAAGTAGCCCCGGTCTGTGTCCCGGCAGGAACCTTTAACTTCACCTTCCCATCCACTATAGACACTGTAACCTCATCACCCAAAGCGGCCTGGGAAAAACTGATATCATTCTCCACCAGTATATCGTTCCCTACACGCTTAAAGATCTTATGCGGCTTCACATAAATATCAACAAAAAGGTCACCAGGCGGCCCGCCAGCAGTTCCATGCTCACCTTCACCAGCCACCCTCATCCTCGAATTACTTTCAATACCGGCAGGCACTTTGATCTTGATCTTCCGCTTCTTCTCTACCCTGCCGCTGCCGTGGCATTTAGTACATGGAACATCGACCACCTTACCCCTGCCCCTGCATGTGGGACAGGTACTTGTGGTCATGAACTGCCCGAAAGGCGTATTCTGTGCACGGGTGGACTGGCCGCTCCCCCTGCATGTACCGCAGGTCTTGGGTTCAGTGCCTGGTTTTGCACCGCTCCCTTTGCATACCGTACAGTTCTCTGTCCTGGGTATACTTATCTCCTGCTCCAGTCCGTGGAACGCACTCTCAAAGGATATGGTCATACTATATCTAAGGTCAGACCCCCTCTGGGGACCACCGCGCCTGCGACCCCTGCCACCAAAAACAATATCAAATATACTATCCCCGAAACCACCGCCACCCCTGAACATGTCTTCGAAGTTCGCACTCCTGAAGATATCTTCCTGGCTCCAGCGTCCGTCAACCCCGGCATGCCCGAACTGGTCGTACTTGGTACGTTTCTCCTGATCGCTAAGCACTGCATAGGCTTCGCTGATCTCCTTGAACTTCTCCTCAGCACCAGCCTCTTTATTGCGGTCAGGATGGTACTTTAATGCCAGTTTCCTGTAGGTCTTTTTAAGTTCATCTTCCTTGACGTCCTTATTGACGCCCAGTATCTCATAGTAATCGCGCTTATCAGCCATTGTTTAGTGTAATTAAATAAAAAAAGGTTGAGGAGAGAAATTATTTCTCCTTATCCTCATCCACTACTTCATATTCGGCATCCACTACATTTTCGTCAGTAGCTTCATCAGTCCCGGCTTCTGCTTCGGTTTCGGCCCCCGCTTCACCAGCCGCCTGCTGTTCCTGTGCAGCCTGTTCATATATCATGGTGCTAATGGCCTGCATCTCCTTGGTCAGTTCGTCAACGGCTGACTGTATCTGGTCCTTATCATCCGTACCAATAGATTCCCTGGTCTTCTCTATCTTCTCGGTAATGGTATTGCGTTGTTCCTCTGTGACCTTATCACCAAGATCGGACAGGGCTTTTTCCGTAGTATAGACAAGAGTATCGGCCTGGTTCTTAAGCTCGATAAGTTCCTTTGCTTTTCTGTCAGCCTCTTCGTAATTCTCTGCCTCATCCATCTTGGCCTTTATCTCATCCTCGGAAAGTTTATGCGGTGCCGTGATAGTGATCTTCTGCTCCTTATTGGTACCAAGGTCCTTGGCTGTTACATGGATGATGCCGTTGGAATCGATATCAAAGGTCACTTCTATCTGGGGAATACCCCTGGGCGCCGGTGGAATACCTATCAGCGTGAACCGTCCAAGTGTAGTATTGTCATGAGCCATGGCACGCTCGCCCTGGAGCACATGAATATCCACAGACGGCTGGTTATCGGCAGCCGTGCTGAATATCTGGCTCTTCTTGGTTGGTATGGTTGTATTGCGCTCAATGAGCTTAGTAGACACACTTCCCAGGGTCTCGATACCCAGGGATAGAGGCGTAACATCCAGCAGCAGCACATCCTTGACCTCGCCTTCCAGCACGCCGGCCTGGATAGCAGCACCCATTGCCACGCATTCCATCGGGTCCACGCCCCGCTCTGCTTCCTTACCGACAATATCCTTTACAAACTTCTGTACCACTGGCATCCTTGTTGGCCCGCCTACTAAAATAACAGTAGAAATATCAGATGTGCTTAATCCGGCATCCTTAATTGCCAGTTCCATAGGCTGGCGGGTCTTTACAATAACTGGCATGACCAGTTCTTCCAGTTTGGACCTGCTAAGTGTCATCTCCAGGTGTTTGGGACCTGCCTGGTTGGCAGTAATAAAGGGCAGGTTGATCGACGTCTGCATTGTAGTGGAAAGCTCGATCTTTGCCTTCTCCGCAGCTTCCCGCAGACGCTGGTTTGCTGTTTTGTCAGACCTGAGATCGATTCCCTCCTTGTTCAGGAAATCTTCGGCAATATAGTCAATCAGCAAATTATCCATATCAGTACCACCAAGCAGTGTATCTCCCGATGTGGATTTGACCTCGAAGACACCGTCCCCGACTTCCATGAGGCTAACATCCAGTGTACCGCCGCCGAAATCATATACCAGTATCTTCTGGTCGGTTTTTTTATCCAGGCCATATGCCAGTGATGCGGCGGTGGGCTCGTTGATTATCCGTACTACTTCAAGTCCTGCGATCTCTCCCGCATCCTTGGTGGCCTGCCTCTGGTTATCGTTAAAATATGCAGGGACAGTAATGACAGCTTTTTCTACCGTATCACCCAGGAAAGCCTCAGCATCCTGTTTTATTTTCTGCAGGATAAAAGCAGATATATCCTGTGGAGAAAACTCCTTATCCTTGATCTTAACCTTTTCTCCGGTTCCCATCTTTCGCTTGATTGCCATTACAGTACCTTCGGGATTTGTAACAGCCTGTCTTCGTGCCGGTTCACCTACCAGTCTTTGCCCATCCTCAGTAAAAGCCACATAAGACGGGAATGCCTTTCCAGCTACACTTGCTCCTTCAGCACTGGGAATTATTGTCGGCCTGCCTCCAATAAGTGCAGCAGCCGCAGAATTGCTTGTTCCCAGATCAATTCCAATTATCTTTGCCATTCAATTCACCTCATCTTACTATAATAATTCATAAACTTGTATTATTCGCTTTTCTCATTGTTATTTGTATTTACCGATACCCTTACCTTTGAATACCGTATCACTTTATTCTTTATCATGTATCCCTGCTGGAACTCTTCGATCACTGTATTGTAAGGGTACTCATCAGTTGGGGTCATCATCATTGCTTCATGGTAATGGGGGTCGAACTTTTTACCCACAGCTTCTATGGGTTTAAGACCCCTGGAACCAAGAATATCCATTAACTGGGTGCTGACCATCTCCATTCCTTTGACAATGGAGTCTATGTCATCAGATCCTTTTGCACTTACCACACCCCGTTCAAGGTTCTCCATTATGTCAATTAACTCTGATACCAGTTCTGCGCTGGCATATTCAATAAGTTCTTTATTTTCCCTGTCCACTCTCTTTTTGTAATTATCGAACTCTGCCTGAAGCCGCTGCAAATGGTCCAGGTACTCTGACGCTAATCTGCCGGATTCCTCCAGTGCACTAATAGGTTCTTCCACTGTTATTTCTTCAGTCTCGACCATTTGCCCTTCAAAATCTTCAACAGTGTCATTCGATAATGGGTCTACCTCGACGTCCTTATTCTTCCCCATTTCAAACCTCTATGAAATACAGTGTTGATCCTTCCGTATTATTGCCTGTATGATCTAATAATTATCTCCAATATCAGGAGCCTCAATACCATCATAGCTATCGATCCTCTGTTCGGGTTTCACGTCCATCAGTCCGGTATATTTGGATGCGAACACATCATCTACCCTCAGGATCATTGCAACAGCATCGGTCGCTGATTTTATTGACTGGATCTTGACCTTCAACGGCTCGACCACACTGGTATCCTTCATATCCATGACTTCACCGGTCAGCACGTTCAGGCCCACAGTATTGTTACCATTCTTATGTTCGGCCCTTAATTTTACCAGGATATCTACAGGGTCAAGGCCGGAATTTTCTGTAAGGCTCCTTGGCAGACCTTCCATTGCATCGGCAAATGCAACTACGGCCAGCTGCTCACGTCCGCTTAATGAGGAGGCATATTCCTTAAGCTGCAGTGCAACTTCAATTTCAGGTGCACCGCCACCGAACATGATCTTGTCTTCCTTTAAGACCACCTTCACTACATTCAGTGCATCATCCAGCGCCCTGTCAACTTCATCTGTGATAAAATCAGCACCACTGTGGACTAATATAGTAACAGCTTTGGGATTATTGCATCCCTCGAAATAAATCATCTTGTAATTACCAATTCCCCTCTCTTCAACCAGTTCGGCATTACCCAGGTCTTCAGGGGATACGTCCATGGAATTGGACCGGATCACAGCACTGGTGGCACGAACGATCTTTTTCAGATCATCCTCTTTGACCCGCCTGATGGCAAGGATGTTATTCTTGGCAAGGTAATGCAGGGATATATCGTCAATCCCTTTTTCAGTGACCACTACATTAGCCCCGCTGGCTATCAGGCTGTCCACCTGTTCTTTTACTGTCTGGTATTCGTCACTGTATGCTTCATCCAGTTCACCGGGGGTTGATATCTTGATCTTGGCACTTATAGTGGTTTTTTGTACCTCTATACCCACATCAAGAATCGCAATTTTTGCATTTTTAACACTTTTTGGCATATTTTTGTGGGCCCTGGCCTTATCGATCACCATGCCCTTGAGGAGTTTAGTATCCTTTATGGAACCCCCTCTCTGGTGGATGATCTGTATATTGTGCCGGATATCTATATCTTCATTATCTGTAATGGTCTGGATAGCATTTATTGTAAGATCTGCCAGATCGTCCAGTGCCATCTCGCTGCCCTTGCCTGAAAGTGCAGTAAGTGCAACCTTTCTGAGTGTTTCGGTATCCTCAGTTGTAATCCCGACCGCATTGGATTCCAGGATTTCCTGTGCCTTTTCAGCTGCAAGCCTGAAACCCTTGATGATAACTGTTGGATGAACATCCAGTTCGATCAGTTTTTCAGCCTGGCCCAGCAGTTCTCCTGCAAGGACCACGGCACTGGTGGTACCGTCTCCCACTTCCTTTTCCTGGGTTTTTGATATCTCCACCATCATCATGGCTGCAGGGTGCTGGATATCAATCTCCTGCAAAATAGCTGCGCCGTCGTTGGTAACTGTTATGTCACCCACAGCATTGACCAGCATCTTATCCATGCCTTTTGGTCCCAATGTTGTTTTAACAGCATTTGCAATTGTCCTTGCTGCCATGATATTTGCTGACTGTGCGTCCCGGCCTGTCGTCCTGCTTTTTTCCGGGTCTATAATAATTATAGGCTGACCGCCTAATCCTGCCATTGATCTTCTTCCTCCGGTAATTGTTATCCATGTAATATTAATAATATAATTAGAGCACTTGTAACTGTTTGTACTTCTATATAATAATTATGGCTTCAACCAGTATCTCCGATTATAGGTAGTTCCGAATGAAAACAATTGCTTTAACCCTTTTAGCAACTCAAATCAGTCAAATCTACACTCCATGTGAGAGTAGAGCAAGTCATACGTCAGTGGGCTATTTAAGAAGTACTCAAGGTGGAGGATTATCCGTAGTTGATCATCCTCTTGATACGATCCTCAGGATATCAATTCGACCGGAATCCACAACATCATCTATTGGTACCGGCCTGCCTTCGACCATCACCACAACAGTCTCAGGGTTGATCCCAAGTTCGGCAAGGATATCACTATAGGTACTTCCTTCTTCCACTTCAATTGTTTTTTCAAGGATGTCTCCGGCAAGTATCTTTATCCTTACCTGCAACAGGAATTACTCCTCATCGGGTAATTTTGCAATTTCCCCTTCTGACCCTGTCAAAGACCCAAGATTGTTCTTAATCAATTTTTTTTCGAGAATCTCCTGTTTCTTTTCACCTTTACGTTCCAAGTCTCTTTTTTTAAATTTTGACATGCAGGTCACCTCAGATACCCATTTGATTCAATATTTAATAACCTTACTGTATGGTATCATCCCTTATCTCATCGAACACCAGGTCAGCCCAGTCCCGCTCCCCGAGCACAATCTCAAACTCTACTGGCGTAAGCACAGGCGCATTGAACCGCCTCCCCTCATCTATCGCAATGCGCGGACATGCCGTATTTACAAAAGCATCCACCTTGAACTGCAACAAAGCATCGGGAGTGATATTGTCAAGTGAAATTATGATATGTTCCTTACCATGCTTTTTAGCAAGTTCAGCCAGCCGCCGTGCCAGGCCCATTCTCTCCTGCCCTATCTTGGTGGATACGATTATGCCAAAGGAAGTGGCATCAAGACACTTGGCGATCACCCCGCCCCTCTGCCTCAGTATCCTTTCAGGGTCCACCCACTCAACAGTGTTCAACATGGGGTCGGCTGCCAGTACTTTACTCCCTGTTGCCACAGCTACGCCCAATGGATGGAACTTTCCGCTTCCGATATACAGGTAACTTTCGCATTTGACCTCGGCAGCCGAAAAGTTACACCCCAGCAACTGTCCCGGATATTTGATCCGCGAATCACCGGTACCTACCACACATGACATTCCACTTGATCCCAGGATATTCCTGGCCTTGTCCAGTTGATGGACATGCTGGACAGTAGTCACAAGACCTACAGTGCCTGCATCCAGTTCAATGGCTGCCTTTTCAACCACTGGCCCGATATCCACCCTGGCAGGTGTTTCCATAAAAATTACATTATCCAGCCCGTCCACAAGTTCGGAATGCCCGAAATGGAACAGGATATCCACAGAACCTTTGAGTTCCATATCGATATCACAAGCCCCGAAACAAGGGTTACCGGATACCAAAACAAGCGCCCCGGTTTTATTTTCCAGTTCCCTTGCTATGGAAAATGCCTGCCTCTTAAAGCCTTCCGGGAATTGGAGACCCACAGTCTTTGCTTCTGATCGGTTGATCAGGTCAACTACCCGGTCCAGGTCAAAGTCAAAGATATCAAGAAAGGATGAATTGTTCATGGCTGCGATAAATATATTATCCTAATATCTCCACGCCCTCAGGACCAACATCGACCTTTACCAGGGTCTTCACAGGCAAACCCGCCTGTCTGAGCTGCTTTGCGCCATCTCCCCGCTCAATGACTACGACGGTATCCACGATAATTCCACCCGCAATCCCCACAGCCTGCCATACAGCTTCCAGCGTCCCGCCTGTGCTGACAACATCATCGATTATGATCAAACGCTCACCTGCGGATATCCCGTTCAGGTACAGTTCGCCTTTAGAATAGCCAGTCGCCTGGTGTATCTTCACCTCATTTGGAAGCTCATACGGACGTTTTCTGATTATGGACATGGGTTTACCTGTCCTGAGGGCCAGGGCTGTTCCGATATGGATGCCCATAGCTTCAATAGTAAGTATCTTATCAAAGCCTGGTTCGGCAACAGCCATTATTCTGTCTGTCACTTCATTCAGCAGGGCTGGTTCCAGATACGGAACTCCATCGGTAATGGGATGTATGAAATAATTATACTCGCCGCGGTTCACGATAGGAGCTGCTTTCAGGGATTTTTCCAGTAGGTCTGGCATGTATCATTAATATCACTGAATCCCACTTGTACCTATCGCTTATTCACCGGCAGACAGGATATTTACATACTTCTGGGATACAGGCACGGGAACCTGGAAACAGGTAACTAACAATGGTATCACACACTCAGCATCCAGAACCATATTGGGCGCACATGTATGCATATCCCGTCCTGTATCATATCATCATATTCATTATCGGTCAGTATCAAACCATCTTCAAGTCCATATTGTTGGGCTGCATCTACCAGACCGTTGATTTCTCTTTTTTGAGTTTCCGGGTTCGCAAGTGATTCTGTCACCTGTATTGCGTTGGTCAGGTGCATTCCTTCTTTTATTAAGAAATCACATTCTACTCCTGTTCTTGCACCTTTGTGGTAATAGATGTCGCTGTTCCGTATCCACTTCAAAAAGTATGGTCAAATGCAAGATTAATGTATACACAGATTTCACAGATTACACTGATTTTCACAACCACTATCAATCTGTGTCTCAAAATTCAGAGCACTATGATGAATTACCATTTAATTTGAAGTGGTTACAGCTTTATCACTATACTGATATATTTTCTATAAAATTATATCACTATGTTGATGTAGATTAGTATAAATTATATCATCATACTGATATATTCAAATGTGACTTTTATCAATGAAAAATAGCAGTCAGGGGATGTTAAGTCCCCTGTTTTTTTTATCTGGCTAAGCGCAGGTACAGCGGCACACGGATGAGCAGCCAGTATGTGAAATATCGGGGAATAGGTTTCAGTCCATCTGGTAAGGAAGATGCCGTCAGGATACGATGGTCACAATCAATCAGCGCCCGTATTCCCCTATCATCTCTCCCTGTGCCAGGATGTGCCCTGACATGGCAGCCTCAAGCTGGGATTTGGTAGCGCCGCTCTTTAGGCAGAGTGTGGTATCCAGGGCATATACCTTGAAGAAATACCTGTGCGGCTTGCCCGGCGGCGGGCAGGGTCCGTTATACCCAATCCTGCCAAAGTCGTTCTTGCCCTGCAGGCTGCCGTCGTCAAGGGTATTGTTCTTGTGCACACCCAGGGGCAGTGCCGTGCTGTCGGCAGGAATATTATAGATTACCCAGTGAACCCAGGTTTTGCCGGGTGCGTCCGGGTCGTCCACTATCAGGGCGATGGACTGTGTGCCTGCGGGGACGGTGTTCCAGAACAGGCCGGGTGATACATCACTACCGTCGCAGGTGTATTCGGACGACAGCATACCCCCATTTTCAAATACATCTGAAGAAACCGATATTACATCCATATTTACATCCTCCTTTATCAGGGTCTCTTTATCTGGCTCACTGGCGATGCATCCTGAAATAATTACCAGTAGCACAAGAATCAATAAGACCCCCATGATGAAATCCTCCCTTACCAGAGTTTCCTTTTCAAGTATTAATGCTTACCCCTCAACCGCTCCACCACAGCCTCCACCTGCTCCACAGCGGTTCCGATATACC
>CBDUUM010000032.1:0-12352 GCA_965370445.1 uncultured Methanosarcinales archaeon | reverse complement strand
ATGGCCACCCGGGAGGTGTCGCAGGTAATCCAGCGGCGGCCCCACTGTTCGGCCACGTGGGCTGTGGTACCTGAGCCGCAGGTTGGGTCAAGTACGAGGTCACCGGGGTCTGTGGTCATGAGGAGACAGCGGGCGATTACAAGTCCTGCTGTTTGCACAACATAATGTAATTCTTGCCCAATTTGAATACTTTCCCATCTATCATTCAACGGAATAACGGGAAAATCATCTACATACCGTTTATACCAAAGTGTTTTTCCCATTCGAATAATGCGCCCATTTTCAATGAGATTCCTGCCACCACCGTTTGGATCTGTTTTCCAATGCTTACCATGTCGTAAAGGAAACAACTCACCTTGAAATTCAAAAGGTTTGGATTCTTTGCTTCCGCCATCTGAAAGTAAGGTAGTTAAACGACAACGTTTTCCAGTGGGGATAGATTCCTCACCCCTTATCGCACTAGCTGGTATCTTAATCAATTGACCTTTATCGTTCTCAATATAGTCATATCTATCAAGTGATGTGTCGCCTTGCTTTCTTGGAAGAAACAATTGTCTATATTTCAGATGAGTTTTATCTTTGGCATACCAAATTAAATAATCTACTGTAGTACCCAGGCCTTTACTAGAAATACCCCCTGTTTTTTGGAATGTGATTAAATTACAAAAGTTATTTACTCCAAACACTTCATCCATTAAGTTCCGCACAAGGTGCACATTCTCATCGCTAATCTGCACAAATACACTTCCGCTCTCGGTCAGCAACTCCCTCGCCAGCAGCAGCCTGTCCCGCAGGTACGTCAGGTACGAATGGATACCAAGCTCCCACGTATCCCGAAACGCCTTGATCATCTCAGGCTCCTGGGTCAAATCCTCGTCCTTGCCGTCCTTCACATCCCGCTTATTCACAAACGGCTGGAAATTGGAGCCGTACTTAATGCCGTAAGGCGGGTCAATGTAAATCATCTGCACCTGCCCTGCCATGCCCTCCTTTTCAAGCAGCGAGTTCATCACCAGCAGGGAATCACCTGCTATCATGCGGTTTGACCAGTTGTGCAGGTGCTTATAAAACTCAATGGCCTCACGCAGGGGTGGGTTCTCTTCTGTGTACTCGAACAGACACATCTGCCTGGACTCGTCGGGTCTGCCCTTTTGCACTGCCTTAATAATGGTGCGGGGGTCGATGCGCTCGTGGACGTGGAGGGATTGGGTGGGGACTTCAAAAGAGGTATGCTCAGCCTTGCCCGCCCACTGAAGGATGGGGTCCAGGTGCGGGTCGTATTGATATGTCTTTCTTTCGGTTTCAGTATCAGTTTCAGGAGTGACCAGACCTACCGGTGGATTATTGCAGCGCTCCTTTCCTACGTGTTCGTACTGTTCGATGGGTTTTTCACTCATTTTATGGTAAATTATGTTAATATTAGTTAACATTTTTTGTATTTGTTTATCGGAATGGGCACTTTTATTCAATAACAGGAAATCAGGATTTTGTAAAGGGATTATAGGAACATCATTTATCCAAGTTTATTCTTAATATCTGACAACAAATCTGCATTTTTTTGACGAATAAATATTCTCAGTTACCCAATTCCTAACCTCATCCATTACCTCATCCCCATTAAAATCCCCATTCAAAACCCTGTCACACACCCCCCACAATCCCCGGATGCTCCTCATGTATCCTCTCCACCAGCACCCTCTTCAAAACGATCATATCACCACACTCGCACAGGAAATACGCATGCAGATAATGAGTCGCTGCCGCATCCGAACGTGCATCCCTTAAATTACCATATTCAATACTTTCGCATAAATACGAACGCAGATAAACGGAGATACAATGCCGCAAATCTGCGTTCATCCGCGTTAATCTGCGTCTAATATAATTGTTGAAATCACTGGATTTTGGAACTGTGCCAGGACGAAGATATCTGTGATATAAGCTGAAATATACCGGGTATTAAAAATGACTAATAAATAATTTTTAAAAGATTATTGATAAGCGTAACATTCTTATATAAAAAAACACTAAAAGTGTTACAGAACTTTTGTCATTAAAGGGTTGGAAATAAGTTAAAAGAATAGGTGATCAGTTGTGGAAATTGCAGATATGTTAGATTTAGCTCAACCATATATGGCATATATAAAAGCTATATTGATCCTGGTAGTTGCTTTTATTGTAATTGGTTTTATCAGCAGGTCCATTAGAAGATCCTTAAGTACTACAATTTTACCTTCAGACACGCAGAACCTCTTGCGAAGGACTGTCGTATACATTTTATGGTTCATTGCCATCATGTCGATCATGGCGGAACTGAATTTTGAAAAGATTCTCATGCCTATCATGGGGATATCTGTTTTAGCAGGAGCTGCTGTTGCTTTAGCTGTTAAGAATATCTTGGCCGACGCGTTAGCAGGTGTATTCCTCCTATTGGATGGACACTTTAATATTGGTGACCAAATTGAGACAATGAAATATAAAGGAGAGATTATCGATGTTACGCTCAGAAAAACGCGCGTTAGAATAGACGATGGAACGATTGTTGTATTGCCTAACGGAAAAATAGACTCTTCCGGATGGATGTTACATAAGAAAATGACCGAAACAGAAGGAAATTAGAACAGGAAGGTTATTCTCCCCTGTATTGAAGCGATTGACTTTACACCTTTTTTAAAACAGTATCGATTATATAGTCGTGCACATCCACCTTACCCAACAGGCAAATCCCCATGCATCCCGGATTTTCCGGACTGGTTTTTAGCAAGTTAATATTTTATAATAGGTGTATAATATATGTGGCATAAAATAATATTGCAAGGGATATTCATTTTAATGAAAAAAGGAAGTTTTATTCAATGTTAAAGCGAAATTCAGTTTTATTCATCAGTGCATTTGTCATTCCGGCACTATTATTCTTATTATCGACAGCATCAGCCTATCCGGACATGGCCATTAATGGAAGCAATAGTACTTCGACTCCGGAAGTCACAACATCTTCATACGGTGCAAATGTTGTAATTATACGGCATCTTATTGAGATTGACCAGATAACCTATCCCGGGTATTTCAGAGTCGCCGAAACCATAATCTACAAGAACCTCGGGACGGAAAACTATTCCGGCCCTATCTATACCTACGTACAGGATGGTGCTTTTAATATTGCTGTGTCAAAGACAGAGATGGCAGCGGGTGGAGGCAGAAACCCTATCGAGGCCTTCCAGGTCAGTGAGAATGTTGTGGGATGGAATGATATAATTATGTCCGGACCCGGTATGGCTCCCATGTACCAGATTGAATATATGGTTCCGGCAGAATCAACAGGGAAAACGACCGAATCGGTTACCTTTACAAAGAAATTGAAATATCCGACAAATGTTAATTACATTTATATGCCCATCACTGGCATGCCAGCCCTCATCGTTAAACTGGAAAAATCTGATGGGATGAAAACTTCTGTACTGGATAATGATGGGGTTAAAATCGAAGCTGATTTTTTTGAGGAAAGTGGAAATTCAGAGACTTACAATTGGTTCCAGCCTTTGTTTGTTGAGATTACATTCGAGTTAAGTAAATCAAATCCAGCCGGGTCTGATATTACCCTATACCTGATCATTCTGCTTGTTATTATTGCAGTGATCGGTTATGTGGTACTGAGAGGTAAGAGTCCGGCAATCAAAGGCATGGAAGACAAACTGGGAAGTGTCCTGCCAAAAAAACAGGATGACGAGATATACCTGGAAGAGGAAGAATTCGAGGACGATGAAGACTTAGAAGATGATTTGGAATCTGATGATGATGAATCTGGGGAAGATGAAGGAATAAAAGAGGACGAGGAAGCAGAAGAGGATGAAGTCGAAGAAGAAACATCCCGGCAACCATCTCTTGGAATGGATGATATTGAGGCTCTCAGTCTCGATGAACTTAAAACCACCAAACAGGCTATATTCAAAGTACTTCATAAACTGGATGAAGACTATGTCAGTGGTATCATATCTGAGGACGAGCATAACGACATCAGGGACAATTACATGGAAAGGGCCAAGGATATTATGACCCGGATAGATGCCCTTGAGAATGAGGATTGAATATTTTATCGTCTGTATCAGATACAGGCGGTTTATTCAATCTTTCATTTTTCACTTTTTTTATTTAGTTAACTCATCAGGTTATCTTTCCCCTTTTACCCCGCATCAGTGAAGTGATAACCCCAACCGAGCATATTACCGCAGCCACCATGAATGCGTCGTGGAAGCCGCCAAGGAAGGCCGCTTCATATATCAATCCCGCAGCCTGGTTGGAATGGAGGCCGCTGGTGAACACAGCCCCTGATATGGCAATACCTGTGACCATACCAAGATTGCGGACCATCCCGAGCATCCCAGCAGCAATCCCCAGCCTGTTTTTCGGTACAGAACCCATAACAATGCTGTTGTTGGGTGACTGGAACAGCCCCATTCCCAAGCCTATCATTCCCATCCTGACCACTATATCAAAAAAGGTAGCATCCTGGTCCAGGTTACCAAGCAGCAACAAAGCCATGCAGGTAACAGCCATACCCAGGCTGCTGAGTAGAAATGAATTTGTCCTGTCAGATATCCAGCCGCTTACAGGTGCTACCAGTGCCATGACCAGCGGCACAGCTATAAACGCCATTCCCACATGCTTGGGACTGTATTCCAGTATTTCTTCCATGTAAAAGGGCATAAGAAGTATCACTGCGAACATGGCAATGAAGCTCAAAAAACCGCTGGCATTCGACGCCGAGAACGGCCTGTTCCTGAACAGCGACAACTCCAACATGGGCTGGTCTGCCCTTTTTTCCACAAATACGAACCCAGCTAAAAAGACGGCAAACAGTATGGATAGACCAATTATTTCCGGCGAATCCCAGCCCAGTGCCTGTCCCCTGGTGATTGCCAGCACCAGTGAAATAAGGCTCAGGAACATGAGGATGGCTCCCAGGATATCGAATTTCTGGCCGCCATGAATCTGGTCAGGTTTCAAGGTCTTCCATGCATACACTGTTCCCAGCAGGCCAACAGGAATGTTGATGTAGAATATACTTTGCCACCCCATCCAGTCGATTAAAAAACCACCCATGACCGGGCCTGTCATGGAACCGATACTGACAACCGTACCCACCAATCCCAGTGCTTTGCCCCGCTCGGTATGTGGAAAGACATCTGTTATGATGGCAGTACTGTTGGCCATTAACATGGCAGCACCCAGCCCCTGCACTACACGAAACGCAATCAACTGACCTGCAGATGCGGACAGGCTGCACAGCCCTGACCCCAGGGTAAATGTTAAAAGACCTGCCAGGAACATGTGTTTGCGGCCGTACATATCTGAAAGCCGGCCCAGGGTTAGCAGCAGTGTGGTAATGGTCAGCAGGTATGAGAGTATTACCCATTCTATGGTGGCTATATCGGTGTTGAAATCGATTGACAGGGTAGGTAATGCGATATTTACAATACTGGCATCAAGGGTAGCCATGAATATTCCAACGGAGACCACTAACATGGCGCGCCATTTGTACCTGGTGTCTGATTCGTTTTCCATGATATCGAAGTACGTGGATGTTTTAATGGTTAATTATATTTTCTTTATATTGTTCACAAATTTGTGTACCAGAAGGCAGGGCTCGGGTAGTTTAAGTCCTCGCAGCATATGTTTTGTTATCTCCAGCATCCTGTCCTTATAATTCCTGATAGATATTCTCTCAACCCTAAGGATACAGCGGCAATAATACCATAGCAGACTAATGGGAATCCGTTAATCTTTTAATATATGTAAGCCTTTAAAAGGCCGGATTTAGCCAATGCTAAAATTTTTAATAATTAAGAATAACCAGAATCAATAGAGGGATATATCTAATAATACTTATGAAAAAGGAGGAATTTAATGGATTCATCAACATTGTTATATCTTGCCCCCCTGGCAGGATTATTAAGTCTGGTATTTGCCGGTATTTTTGCTAGGAGCGTACTCAAGAACGACCCCGGCACACCAGAAATGCAAGAGATAGCAGGCGCTATACAGGAAGGTGCAATGGCGTACCTGAACCGCCAGTACAAGACCATTGCCATTGTGGCAGTAATACTGGCAGTCATCATTTTCATAGCACTGCCAAAAGAAAACGGTTTGAACATGAAGACCACAATAGGGTTCCTGGCCGGGGCCGTAAGTTCGGCACTGGCCGGATATATCGGCATGAACGTCTCTGTCAGGGCCAACGTCAGGACCGCAAACAAGGCCAAGGAGGGTCTCAAAGAGGCCATGGAAGTAGCCTTTAAGGGTGGAGCGGTCACAGGTATGGCTGTGGTTGGCCTGGCACTGCTGGGTACCAGCGGCTTCTTTATCCTGTTCGGTGCAACACCAGAAAGCGTTGACATGGTCATAGGCTTTGGGTTCGGGGCCAGCCTCATCAGCTTGTTCGCCAGGGTTGGCGGCGGTATATTTACCAAGGCAGCCGATGTGGGTGCGGACCTGGTAGGCAAAGTAGAGGCCGGTATCCCCGAGGATGACCCGCGAAATGCAGGTGTCATTGCAGATAACGTGGGCGACAATGTGGGCGACTGTGCCGGCATGGGTGCCGACCTGTTCGAGACCTATGTGGTCACCGCACTGGCGGCCATGCTGCTGGGTGGTCTTGTTATCGACCAGTTCCCAAATGCGATTTTGTTCCCGCTGATGCTGGGTTCGGCTGCCATCGTGGCATCTATCATCGCAGTGTTCTTTGTTAAGATAGGCGATGACCAGAATATTATGAAAGCACTGTATAAAGGTGTGGCTGCTGCAGCTGTGATCAGCCTTGTGTCATTCTATTTCATAAACGATATGCTGATGGGCGATATACGGTTCTTTTACTCTGCCCTTATCGGTACTACTATTATGGTCCTGATGGTAGTGATCACTGAGTATTACACATCTGTTTCATACAGACCTGTGAAATCTATCGCAGCATCCTCACAGACCGGAGCCGGAACCAATATCATCACCGGTATGTCTGTAGGTCTTGAAAGTACATTCGTACCTGTGCTCGTGATAGCTTTTGGAATTCTGGGAGCGTACTATGTTGGCGGAGGCTTTGTTCCAGGAGAGGAAATCATCGGTCTTTATAGTATCGCAATCGCAGCGGCTGCCATGCTCTCCACCACCGGCATAATCGTTGCCCTTGATTCATACGGCCCAATTACGGATAATGCAGGCGGCATCGCTGAGATGGCAAACCTGCCGGAAAAGACCAGGAAGATCACTGACGCCTTAGACAGTGTGGGCAACACCACCAAGGCAGTGACTAAGGGATATGCCATCGGTTCTGCCGGATTGGGCGCAATGGCCTTATTTGCAGATTATACGCATAAAGTAGGATTAATGGAAAATCCAGAATTATTAAGTCTTTCCAATCCGCTTGTAGTCGTGGGTCTGTTCATTGGCGGACTGCTGCCATTTTTGTTCAGTGCCGTAACCATGAAAGCGGTGGGTAAGGCCGCCTTTGAAGTGGTCAACGAGGTCAGGCGGCAGTTCAGGGAGATACCCGGCATCATGGAAGGCACGACAAAACCCGAATACGGTAAGTGCGTGGACATCGTGACCAGGGCTGCCATAAGGGAAATGGCACTCCCGGGCGTAATGGCCATCGGTGTACCTCTGGCTGTTGGAATGCTATTGGGCAAAGAAGCACTGGCCGGTATGCTTATCGGCATTATTGTAGTGGGCCTGTTGATGGCACTTATGATGTCAAACGGCGGCGGCGCATGGGATAATGCCAAAAAGTACATCGAGGACGGTGCATATGGCGGCAAGGGCTCTGAAGCTCACAAGGCTGCTGTGGTAGGCGATACAGTGGGCGACCCGTTCAAGGATACATCAGGCCCGGCGCTGAATGCACTGATCAAGGTGGTTAATATGATTGCCATCCTATTCTCGGCAATGTTCATTAGTTCCGGGCTGTTTTGAGTATAGAATGAGATTTCGGGGGAGGGGTTAGTTCCCCTTCCAAATTACTTTTTTTGTTTGCTCTTGTGATTATGTGCATATACGAACGCAGACAGATGTGATCTGGAGGATGAGATTGATCATACGCCCACCGCCCAGGATCTGCATTTTACCCTGCCACCGCAGCCCGTCAGGGCGGCAGTGTGGCAACCAGCCTTGTGGAATTCGTGCGAGTTTGGAACCGCGGATAAATGTGGTACACCACCTCCTATAAGGTTGGGTGCCTCCTACGCCCCCATAGGGCGTGCAGGTCGCAAATGATACAAAGTTAAGGTTACAATGTCTTTGCAGACACTGTGAACTTTGCGGTGAAATACTTAATGGTAGCCTTCAATCAGCGGTGTGATCATAAATAGTCCAAAAGACCAACAGATATTTAAAGGACTCTGGATTTATTGATGGTTAGATAATTACTTTGAAAAGAGTTCGATGCAAAAAAATCAGGGTATATATACAGAAAATTATATATTTTATTATCTAATCTCATCATATGATGAATGATAATATTATCAAATATTTTAACAGGTGTTAATGTGGCAGCAAAAAAGTTCTTAATAATATTACTAATAATTATTGTATCATCATTTTATGCAGGATGCCTGAAAGCACCTGATACAGATGGTGACGGGCATAGCGATCCAGTAGATGCCTTCCCGGAAGACCCAAGTGAATGGGAAGATACTGATGGTGATGGTATAGGGGATAATACTGAAAAAGCAAACGGGACTGACCCCCTCAATCCTGATTCTGATGGGGATGGCTATATGGATAACATTGACCTGGACCCCCTGGATGCAAATGTCAGCGTTGATAGTGATGGCGATAGTTATCCAGATTCAGCCGATGTCTTTCCTGAAGACCCTGAAGAATGGGCTGATACTGACGGTGATGGTATCGGGGATAACTCGGACAGATACCCAAAAGACCCACAATACCATACCTCGGTTATCCGGACATTGACTGATTTTACTTATGAGGAACTGGAAGGTAAAACAATTTTTGAAAATGACCAACAGGGTACGGAATATTCCTTAAGTCTTACCAATAATGATTCTTATGGTGGGAATTTCACAATTACAGTAAATTCATGCAATGCTTATGACTGGACAAAAAGTGAATGTGAACCAGGTACCAGTATAAGCAACTCAACAGTTGCCTATTTCGGCCCGGGCGAAACAAGGATTGTTAAGGTCAAGTTATTCTCGGAATTTTTGGTACAGCGCAAAACCTTTATGTACGAGTTCAATGTTACGCCGCCCGAAGTAGAACAGCCCGGATAGTTCTTAAATATCGATCGATCCCAGCCTCAACAGTTCCATTTTAAGTCCGAACCCTGGGAAATAGCCGCAGGGCTCATGTTTTGAGACTATGCGGTGACATAGGATAATTACAGGCAACCTGTTCGACCCTGGGGCATTTCCCACTGCCCTTACTGCTTTTTGCCGGTGGCGGCCAAAATTTCGTGGGCTATTACAATTTTTCATCAAGAACATCTGCTATTGGTATAGATTTCAAGCAATTTGTTCGGAGATACTGTTTTATCCATCAGTAACTTCATTCAGTTACTCACCATAATATATACAAAACAATTATATTAATAACTTGATACATAATAATGGAAAATTTAAATACATTTGATGAATAATATATAGCAAGTAATATCTGGTAGGCAGATTGTACAACGCAAGTGAAGTCATAAAAAATATATCTTTTATGATAGTTAATGAAAAAGATTTACGGGAAATAAAAACATTGGATAGTCATTACATTATAGAGAGGACATAAAAATTGAAAAGTAATCGGATAATTATTCATACTCTGTTATTCTTATTTATCATGATATTATCAGTGGGTGTCACAAGTGCTGATAATATCTACGATGAAAAAATTTATGAAGGAGATGGCTACCAGATTAACAATTATTTTATCGAAGTATCAGATATTATGTTATTTGACGGCAATTTGGCACTGGAAGTAACAATTTACCAATTAAAATCTGACGGGTCTTATGAGGAATTAACGACTTCAACAAATATAATTGAAGACAAACGGAGATTTAAATACCAGAGTGGTTCTGTTGAAATCACGGTAAATGAAAAGAATTTGACATCTCAATATACAATTGTAGACATTATTCCTGCAGGCATAGTGATAGAATACGAAACAGCCGTTGACGGGGGCGTGTCAAACGCCAATTACATCGGTGAACCCTCTTTAACACTTACTAAAAAAGTCGATAAATCCAATGTGGGGATAGGGGATATTATCAGGGTAACGATAGAAGCAAAAAATGATGGAAATGGTATAGCAAAACGTATTTCCATTGACCCTGGAATCACCCCTGGATTTACATTCAAATCCAATATTTTTACCACTTACCCGACAGAACTTGGTATCGGTAGTTCACCTGCCGTAATGTTCATTTACGAGATACAGGCAGCCAACAGCGGCAATTTTTCACTTTCCCCGGCCACTGCCGCATATTCTTCATCTGTGTTCGATGATGACTATTCGTCAACCTCTGATAGTCCATCGGTCACCGTAGCATCAGAAGCCGTGGAAACCTCTGAAATTGACCTAAAAGTAACAGCAGACAAGACAAAATTAAAACGCGGGGAAGAGATTACTTTCACAATTCATGTACAAAACCTGAAAGACGCCCCCGCATCCACCATTCGTATAGACCCCATCATTCCAGGGAACATGACATATGTTTCAGGTTCTGAGGATATCGATATTATCAGTGAAAAGCCTGTCATCCAGGAAAGTGTCTATGGGGCCAGATATGAAAAAGACTACACGATCACATTAAAGGCTGATGAGATCGGATCCAACGAACTGATAGTAAAATTAACATATGATAACGGTGTAGATGAAATTAGTGAAGAAATATCCTCAGATACGTTCTATGTAGAGGAAGGTGAATTTGATTACCTTGCAGAATATCCTCTTTACGTATATGTTACGCCGGTCCTTATCATAGTTGCCATTGCAGGATGGTTATACTGGAGAAGAAGTCAGTTCAGGTTGTAATAAATCGGGAATAAGGCATAAAGGAGTATTAAAAATGTTAAATGTTTTAATTGTCGGGGTTGGACAATGCGGCAACCGGATACTGGACTCCATCAATAAGGAAGCTTTTGGTGGCGGAAAATTCTCGAAATATTATTCACGCCAGAAATTCCCATCCCGGGTTGAGACAATTGCTATCAACACCGCTATTAACGATTTGAAAGAGATGCGCTATACAAAGGCCAAGGATAGGATACATATCCCAAACTTGCACGGTTTAGGTGCCAACCGCATTGTAGGTAAACAATGCTTTAATGAGAATAAAGATATGATCATGAGAAATATCTCTGAAAGAGGAGATTTCGATGTTGCTTTTATTATTTCTTCATCCTCGGGCGGTACCGGGTCTTCGTTCAGCCCTCCGCTGATAAAAGAATTGAAGAACAGGTATGATTTTCCTGTTTATTCCATCATGGTCCTGCCGTTCAGGGAAGAGGGGACTATTTACCTCCAGAACTCTGCTTTTTGTCTTAAGGAAATGCGTGAAACCGAAACTGACGGCATTATACTGGCAGATAACCAGTTCCTGAAGAATGTCGGAGGCGATATACAGACCGCTTATGACGGTATTAACAAAATGGTAGCAGAGAGGGTGCTGTTCCTGCTTGAAGCCCTGGATAGTGAGATGATGATGGTTACAGACCTGGGTGATTTCAAGACCGTCATGGCCGGAGGAGCGGGTTTCGCCACAATCGGATTTGCAAAAGGTGATACGAATACACCCATAAAGACCGTGATCCACGATAGTCTATCCCCCAGTGGTTTGTTGTTCTCATCTAATGTTTATGAAGAAGGAAGCAGGGCGATGATCATTCTTCGTGGGGACCGGAAGTACCTTAATATTGATGATATCTCAAGTGAGATCGACAAACTCTCATCGCATATTGGTCATGTGTTCAAGGGCGTGATCATCCGAAATGGAGAGGTTCCAAAAGTGCTTTCTGTGCTGACATTGGAAACCACTTCAGAACTTGAGAATCTATATACTCTTGCTGTAGAAGCCATTCACATGGAAAAGGAAAAACGGGATCGAATGGCCATCAGGAAGGAAGCTGATGCGACATTCTCTAAGATCGATGGATTGGAACCGGAATATTAAAATTATTATCCAGATGGATAAATAATTAATGTGTTTTTGTGAACCGGTTTCAATAGTATATGATCCATAAGATTATGTACTCAAGTAACAGCGAATAGAGTAGGCATTTACTTATACTGTCTTTGTTTGTTCTGCCCTGTTGTAAAATCGTATGATAATATTTGCTCAAGTTGCTCCGAC
>CBDUUM010000031.1:0-12450 GCA_965370445.1 uncultured Methanosarcinales archaeon | reverse complement strand
GATTTTTATTCCTGATGTTAATATAGTTTATACAATATAAAATGATTAACCATTAATAACTTTAATCATCCAATAATTACATGTATTGATATTACTAAGGGGGATTCAAATGGACATAATTGAAGAAATCAAATTCCCTTCTATGGATAATGAATGGATTCCAAAAGTCCTCATAGGAGGTTTCCTTGGAACAGTACCCATCATCAATTTTTTATTTGATTGGGTTTAGCATTAATTGTGTGCTGCAAGTCCGGCCTTCGGGGATATCCGGGTCTTTGAGTGTCTGGCTTACATCCCTGCCGCTGTGGTGACCATCCTGGCTGCCATGCTCCGGATGCTGGCAGATCTACCCTGGTAGGTGCTGCTAGCCTGCAGGTGGCCAGAGGGATGACCAGAACGGCCGGGTATCTGCTGACGCTGTCAGGGCTGAGAACAGTAAATGTTAAATATGCGCTGAATTAATATGTTAACTAAGCGAGTAAGTCCTGTGGAAATAGTAATGTACCTTGAGGTGCATGGATCCAAGTACACAGGGTTCGCTCTTCTCTTTATTAAAATCAATTTTAACCATACTGTTTTATCTTAATAAATGTTCTGATATTTTTATCCGGTCTTTAATAAGATCATAAAACCTGCAGTCACCGGATTCGTATTTACGGAAGATTGCACCAGCTATGAAATCAGTAGCTTGCAGACATTTATTATATTCCGAATTCTCATGTGAAATATCCACTTTGAAACCAGTTTTTTCCCGTACATACCGGTCAAAATCAGCTCGAACAACTTTATTGGATATCCTCTTATCTACGATGAGCTTTAATTTTGTGGTATTCTCATATGGCAAGCTGCGCATCAAATAGCCAGTAATAAAGTTGTAAATATTTTGCTTAGAGTTCTGCCTGGAAGGACTTACACGATCTTTATCAAGAACAATGTACGCCAATTCAATGGGTTCTTTTGCGATGCATAACAACGTTTTTTCACGAATTATATCATTTGATTTGTTAAACTTGATCTCTGGCAGTTCTTTGAGTTTTTTCTTTAATTTTCTCAGTCTAATCCTCTTGATGCACCTTTCCACTTTAAAGGGGTTCTTCGTGATAAGCAGGGCAATTACAATATGATTTGATGATTTTTTATTAAAACCAAGGTCTCCGCTCTCATCAAGGTATATGTAAATGGGGTTCAACGTATCTTTACATAGGTATTTCTGGTTAAATAAATTGTCATAAAATGTTAAGTAATAATGCTCTTCGTGCTCATAGCTACTTTATCAAGACCAACCGGCAGCCAGGGATGCCACAGGGGCGATGGTGCCGCTGGCCAAGAGGATATCCAGGACCGCCATGAAGCTGCCAGGACATCCTTACAGCTGCTTACTGATATCAGGTGCAGAGCTCGAAGGGATCACAGGCCTGGAAGTGCCTGGCAGGATCCTTGAGGACCACAAGGATATCCCTGCAGGTGGTCAGGGATATCTTACAGCCAGGTGATCAGTGCGACAGCTGGCCAGAGGGATATCCCGGAAGGATCATGGCTTTCAAATCTCTGGCCTTATCCTACATTTAAACTGTGTAAAACTAATGTACAATAAGGACAATTTCGACATTCAAACATGCTATTATTGACCTTATTGTGATAATTTAAGGTATACTTTATACCAGTCGTATGGAGTCGTGTGCATGGCAATGGCACTTGAAGAAGACGACGGAACTGCCGTTTAAATTCCAACTGTTCGAAAATCACAGGTAAACCTTATCATGATGTTCGATATCAAGAAAAAGAACAACTTTTGAATCTTCAAACACCCTGAAAGTCAGAACGAATGACCCGCCTACATGGACCCTGAAACGATTCTCGTGTTTCAGGTGTTTATAATGATATGGATTTTGGATCACTTCATAAATCTTATTCCGGCAAGCCCTTAAAAGAACTTTGTTTTTTCTTTGTAATCTTTTAAACTTTTTATTAAGCGTTTCAGTGATCTAGAATTCATACGGCATAAAAAACACTCTTAC
This sequence comes from uncultured Methanosarcinales archaeon, assembly GCA_965370445.1. Classification (GTDB taxonomy): domain Archaea; phylum Halobacteriota; class Methanosarcinia; order Methanosarcinales; family Methanocomedenaceae; genus Methanocomedens_A. Next base: position 10,432 of record CBDUUM010000031.1, on the reverse strand, counting down.
AATCCAAAATTTTCATCAAATTCATCAATTGAACCAAAATGGGTTCTTTCATCATCATTTTCGATTTTTTCTAACTCGGTAAGATATTCCGGATTGTATTTTTTATGCACATCACTGTCAATTTCGTTTATGGTGATCTCTAATCGGATTATTTTTTCTTTAATGAAATCCAGGTCACTTCTGATATGGTTTAATATTTCTACTTCAGACACGAGTTTCACCACATTAATTTTTCATTGTCTTTGGAATACTTAAGACATATACACTGTTTATCATATTACTTATCAGTAATTACATTCATTGTTACTAATTTCCCACCACTCACATGAACGACACTGTTCCAGAATCTAGTTATATAGTAAAATAGTGATACATCTACAATACATATATATTTATTGAAATGGCGAGTAAATATGCGAAGTTAATCGAGAGAAATGTAAAAGTTTCAGACTGGATTTACAGGATTTACAGGATACGAGGCAACATCAACATCCTGTCCATCCTGTAAATCCTGTCAAAAAAATAATGGCCTACAATAAGGTAAAAGAAGGAACAAATATGGAATTTGAAGACATCACTGAGAAAATAATTGGGTGTGCGTATACGGTATATAACACAATGGGTTATGGTTTCTTGGAATCCGTTTACGAAAAATGCTTACTAATTGAATTAAGGAAAGCAGGTCTGAAATCTGAATCCCAAAAATCCATTATTGTTCACTATGATGGCGAAGTTGTTGGGAATTTTATTGCGGACATTTTTGTTGAAGATGCCATTATTCTTGAATTAAAGTCTGTAAAAAGTATTGCAAAGATTCATGAAGTTCAATTAGTAAATTATCTGGTAGCGACAGGAAAAGACGTAGGTTTGCTCATAAACTTTGGAGCGGAAGGGGTTGAGATAAAACGAAAAGTAAGGGTGTTATCTCATGAAACATGAAATTTCAGACGGGATTGACAGGATACACCGCAACATCAATATCCTGTAAATCCTGTAAATCCTGTCAAAAAGTCAAACGGTGACTTGTACTTGATTGTGCATGATGTTGCCGATATAGATTTATATTTTCTCTGGAAATAACATTTTCATAGTCATGGCTGGTCATCGAGGCTCTTGAATATTTATGGCATAAAACTGAATTATGGAACAGTACCCACATGAACAAAAAGTTCATACAGATTTAGAAAAAAAACCAAGCCAACCAGGCATCCCCGGCCGGCTAATACTCTTCACAGAAAAGTTCAGGCGTTCAGGATATTCTCCACTTCGTCCTTATCCACATCCATTACATGTGGAATTCCTGACACGTCGGCAGCCTCTCTCGTAATGGCTGCGATATCATCCCGCTCGATGTACTGCAGAGCAAACTTCCGATTTCCGGTCATCAACTGGCGCATACCCTGGGCCAGCCGCTGGAAGTATGTGTACAAACCAATGGCACCGGGTGGGATATCAGCGAACCTGTCGCCATACATCTTCTTCAGTTCAGGTGCGGTAATAAATATCTCCTCAATGCTGCTGCCGAACCTGCTGATATAAACAGGCACATGTCCCTCATTGATCTTCTTGCCGATGGTCTTGCCCACCATTGCAGCCGCCAGCGGACCCCTTGCCATGCCAATAAGCTTGTTGTACGGAGCACCGATCGCCAGTCCCTTATAAACCTGGTCCTCAAGCGTGATACCGCCTGCGACAGCCACATCAGGCACGTACTCACCGCGGTCATCCAGTTTCTTAATGTACTGGTACAGCAGGGAGTATATTTCCACCTGCGGCATGCCCCATTCGTTCATCATTCTCCAGGGGCTCATACCTGTACCGCCGCCCGCACCGTCCACGGTCAGCAGGTCAAGCTCGGCCTTGCTGGCATACTTCACTGCCCTGGCCAGGTCTGCGGGCCTGTATGCACCGGTCTTCAGGAAGATATGCCTGGCACCAAGATTTCGCAGCTCTTCAACACGGCTCATGAATCCCTCTTCGGTCACCATGCCGATCCGGCTGTGCCTTTCGAACTCATGGAAACTTCCCGCATTGAACGCCTTGATCACGTCCGGGTCCAGCGGGTCAGGCAGTACCACATACCCGCGCCTGCGCAGCAGTTGTGCCCTCTCCAGGGTGTTCAGCATGACCTCGCCGCCGATATCCTTGGCACCCTGTCCCCATTTCAACTCAACGGTCTCAATGCCCAGTTTCTCCATTCCATATTCCTGTACACCCAGGCTCGTATCCTCCACATTGGCCTGCAAGATGATATCGCCGTATCCGTCCCTCTGCCAGTCCTTGTAGAGCTTGATCCTGTTGGCCAGCTCGGGTGAATGTTCTACACGTCCGTTCTCAATTACGGAATTTGGGTCCATACCACAAACGTTCTCGCCTATGGTCAGGGGCACACCTGCCATGGCACAACCGATGGCCAGACCGTCCCAGTTGTTCTTGGCCACGGCAGTACTGCCGAGACCTGGAATGATGAAAGGCAGCTTAAGTTTGATTTCCTTATCCTTACCGATCCTTACTTCAAGGTCTACATTCGGGAATATGGCCTTATCGCTGTCTGCCTCGATTCCCACTGCACCCACGGCCGTTCCCATAATATTGAAATGGCTCAAATCCAGCGGGTAATCCTTCTCCGAAGCCGAGGTAGTAATACCATATGGCTGGGGGTAGATGACCTCGTGCCCGCGGTAAGCAGACTTACCTATCTCACACATGCCGATGCACCCCTCCACACAGGTAACACACATGCCGCTAATAGGGCTTACCGAACCTTCGGTCCTGTTCTTTGTCAGCGTTGCCGCTGTTGCATTTATTTTTGTTAATGACATATTTTTCCTCCTGATTTTGTGTTCAATGACTTTTATTCTGAAATTATTCAATTATCCGGATCAATTCATTCAACATCTATACCTGTTATTTCACATCCTCCGGTCCCTTCACGCATGACAGGCACGGAACCATGAAGCACATGGCATCACCATAATCCGGGGCACACACCGGCTCGGTATTGATACACCCGCTGCACAGCACGGTATCTGCCTGGGGTCCCTGGCACCGCAGTTCAACGACCGGGCAGATGTACATGCAAGCACCACACTTACGGCACTCCTCAGAATTCATGTCAAAAGGTGTGGTGATGTAGCGGTCAGTACCCCTGCCAGCGAACCCGATGGCCTTGGCCCCCATCTGTTCCTCGCACATGCGCACGCACAGCCCGCACAGTATGCAGTCGTCGTTCAGAGGTTTGAACCTGACCTCTTTGAGTTCAAGCAGTGCAGCCATGTCCTGCAGTTTCTTTGAACTGGGACACCGTGCAATGAGCAGTTCCAGGATGGTCTTCCTGGTCTTGATCACCCTGTTGCTGTGGGTTCGCACCTCCAGTCCCTCTCGGACCGGGTGCATGCACGAAGCGACAAGTTTGCTCTTATCCCCGCTGCCGATCTCAACAACACAGAGCCTGCATACACCGTAAGGTGTAAGCCCCTCGTCGTGGCATAGCGTGGGGATATCTATCCCGTAGAACTGTATAGCTTCCAGCAGGCTCCAGTAAGGATCTGCCTGCACTTCGGCACCGTTCAACATGATCGTTACCATTTCTCCTCGTGGTGTTTGTGAGTTTTGTGACATCCGGATCACTCCTTTATAATGGCATCGAACCTGCACACGTCATAGCAGATGCCGCATTTGATACATTTCCCAGCGTCCAGTACATGGGGCTGCTTTGTTTCTCCTGTAATGGCCTCTGCCGGACATTTCTTAAGACACAGGCCGCAGCCTGTACAATTACCGCCATCGATACTGTATGTAATAAGTTCAGTGCACACACCTGCCGGGCATTTGTGGTCTTTGATATGCGCCTCGTACTCGTCCCTGAAGTATTTCAGAGTGGACATCACCGGATTCGGTGCTGTCTTACCCAGGCCGCACAGGGAAGCGTCCCTGAGCACTTCGGACAGGTCCTGTATCAGGTCAAGGTCTTCCATCCTGCCCCTGCCCTCTGTGATGTCTGTAAGTATCTCGCCCATGCGCAGCAGTCCCTCGCGACAGGGCACGCATTTACCGCATGACTCTTCCATCAGGAAGTTGATAAAATACCGTGCCACGTCCACCATGCAGGTGTCCTCGTCCATCACTATCATACCGCCGGAACCCATCATGGACCCTACTTCGGTCAGCCGGTCGTAGTCCACGGGCATGTCGATGAGCGATTCGGGTATGCACCCACCACTGGGCCCGCCGGTCTGGACGGCCTTGAAAGCCTTGCCATCGGGGATACCCCCGCCGATATCAAAGATGATCTCCCGCAGGGTCATGCCCATTGGCACTTCAACCAGGCCGGTGTTGTTGATCTTGCCGACAAGGCTGAACACCTTGGTGCCCTTACTGGACTCGGTACCGATAGCAGAATACCAATCTGCGCCGTTATTTATGATCAGCGGGATATTAGCCCAGGTCTCCACATTATTGAGATTGGACGGGCGGTCCCACAGTCCCTTATCTGATGTGTGTATGTACTTGGCTCTTGGCTCACCTGGCTTTCCTTCCAGCGATGCCATAAGTGCAGTGGATTCGCCGCATACGAATGCACCGCCGCCCCTGTTGACCTTCAGGTCGAAATTGAATCCCGAGCCCATGATATTATCACCCAGCAGCCCCATTTCCCTTGCCTGCTTAATTGCCAGGTTGATATTCTTTAGCGCCAGTGGGTATTCATTCCTGACATAGACATACCCTTCATTGGAGCCAATGGCATAAGCGCCGATGATCATTCCTTCCAGCACGCTGTGGGGATTTCCTTCCAGGATACTGCGGTCCATGAAGGCTCCCGGATCGCCCTCATCTGCATTGCAGATGACATACTTGATGTCACCCTGTGCATTACGGGTGGATTCCCATTTGCGCCCTACTGGGAAACCTCCTCCGCCACGGCCCCTTATGCCAGAATTCTTAATTTCATCAACCACTTCCATGGGCTGCATTCCGCCCAGCACTTTTGCAAGAGCAGAATAACCTCCAATAGCGGTATAATCCTCCATACTGTGGGGGTCTATCTTGCTGTTATTACCAAGAATAAGCCGCATCTGTTTTTTATAGAACGGGACTTCGCCTTCTTTTTCAATAGGCTGTCCTGCCCCGTTATCAGAATACAGCAACCTGTCAATGGTCTTGTTGTTGATAATCGTCTGCTCGATTATTTCAGGAACGTCTTCTACAGCCAGTTTCTGGTAGAATATCTCTTGTGGATAGATCAGTGCAATGGGTCCGCGTTCACAAAAACCATGGCATCCGGTCGTCCTGATATCCACCTTGTCAGTCAGGCCTTTTGCTGCTATCTCGTTAACAAATGCATCCCTTACTTCCAGGCATTGATTTGCCAGACAGCCCGGGCCGCCGCAAACAGCAATGCAGGGCTTATCCTGGTCCTTTCCGGCCAGTATCTCACTGCGAAGGTCTTCCAATTCTCTTACCGATGTTACTTTCAATTAATTCACCTTCAGACCTTTTTTCTGTTTAACAGACTCTCAACCTTAATGGGGGTCATCTCCCCATGGTATTCTTCATTTTCCACAACCACCGGACCAATGGCACACGCACCTACACAGTTAACAGTCTCAAGCGTATACTCGCCGTCGGGTGTGGTATCGCCTGCCTTGATCTCCAGTTCTCGCTCCAGTTCTTCCAGCACTTTTTTCGAGCCCCTGACATGGCAGGCAGTACCCATGCATACGTGTATCTGCTGCTTGCCTTTGGGTTTCAAGCTGAACGCCTTGAAAAAAGTAGCCACACCAAACACCTGGACCCTGGAGATATCCAATCTCTTAGCCACATATTCAAGAGATTCCTCTGGCAGGTAATTATACTCTGCCTGAATGTCCTGTAATATGGAGATAAGCGAACCTGGTTCGGCATTATATTCATCTATTATTGAATCCAGTTTAGATTCGTCAGCAGTCATCTGATTCCTCCTGTTTCATTTTATTTTCCTTACTATAATTTGATTATCTGGTACTGCCAAAAAGCAATAGAATGTTCCATACTAAATAATTGAAAAAAATAGCTTGGTATCTATTGCAACTAACCTGATCTACACAGTGTGGGTCGGTATGGATAAGACATCACCTTTTATCGTTATACTTATACGGATATAGCCAGCCACTTACTGACCAGGTATTATTTAAATATAACTATTTTTCAAATGTTAGGAATAAGCTAGCCGGTGTCTAAAAGTATTATTAAAATTTATCTACACAAGACTTAAATGTAAAAATGGTATAGGCAATTTACTTCTTTTAATTAATATTAGTATTTTACTAATTTGAACGATAATAATATATATTATAACACTATAGTCAAATGTCGGCTACCTATCAATGGCCAACAGAAAGGTCATGGAAATTCCTAATATTACTAAAAAATTGCAGCCCTTTAATAGAATACAGGTTTTTATCTAAAAATTTGCCAATATTTACCAATATACGGCTAATTGGATCAATAACCTTTCAACAGGTTGTGTGGGTTATGCAGGGAATTCTATCATGACCAGCCATATCCGTAATAATAATAAACAGGAGGCAAAATCGTGAATCTTAGAACACCAAACGCAAATGAAGCTACCGGAACATCCAACCGCTCAAAAAACGTGGCTCCGGTATCAGGAATATGTACCCGCTGTGTGGACGGGTGCAGAGGCAACTGTGAGATATTCAAGGCAACATTCAGAGGCAGGGAAGTACTGTATCCCGGACCCTTTGGTGAAAGCACAGCAGGAGCAGACAAGAACTACCCGGTCGACTATTCCCATCTGAACATCCAGGGATATGCAGTAGGGGCATTCGGCCTGCCCGACGGCGTGGAGCCGGGACCGGACACAGCTATTTTCCCTAACGTGGACACTGAGACCGAATACGGCTGGGACCAAAAGGTCAGGATGAAGGTACCTATCTTCACAGGAGCCCTTGGTTCCACAGAGATCGCACGTAAGAACTGGGAACATTTCGCAGTGGGTGCAGCCATCTCAGGCATCACCCTGGTATGCGGCGAGAACGTCTGCGGTATTGATCCTGAACTTGAATTGAACGGCGAGGGCAAGATCAGCAAATCCCCTGAGATGGACCGCAGGATAGAGACCTACAATAAGTACCATGAGGGATACGGCGAGATACTGGTCCAGATGAATGTAGAGGACACACGGCTGGGTGTTGCCGAGTATGTGGGCAGCAAGCACAACCTGGAAACCATCGAACTGAAATGGGGCCAGGGTGCCAAGTGTATCGGTGGCGAGATCAAGGTAAAGGATATTGACCGGGCCGTTGAACTGAAGAAAAGGGGATACATAGTTACTCCGGACCCTGAAGCCCATGACATCAGGGAAGCATACAAGATCGGTGCCATTCGCGAGTTCGAGAGGCACTCCCGCCTGGGATTTGTCACAAAGGAAGATTTCATGGCAGAGATCGACAGGCTGCGTGACCTGGGATTCAAGCGCATCACACTGAAGACCGGAGCATACCCGATGGTGGAAACTGCCATGGCAATGGCATACAGTTCTGAAGCAAAGATTGACCTGCTCACCTTTGACGGTGCACCTGGCGGTACAGGCATGAGTCCGTGGCCTATGATGAACGAATGGGGTACACCCACATTCTACCTCCAGAGCCAGGTTCATGAGTTCGCTGAAATACTCAAGGCACAGGGCAAGAGAGTACCTGATCTTGCAATGGCTGGTGGTTTCTCAAGCGAGGACGGCGTATTCAAGGCCATCGCAATGGGCGCACCTGATGTGAAAGCGGTATGTATGGGTCGCGGACTGATGATACCGGGCATGGTGGGCAAGAACATCGCCAAATGGATCGATGAGGACGACCTGCCCAAGACGGTGTCCCAGTACGGGCGCAGGGTTGAGGAGATATTTGTGCATTACGAGGAACTTGTTGACAGGTTCGGCAGCGATATCAAGGATATTCCGCTGGGAGCTATTGGTATCTACAGTTACTGCCAGAAGACTAGGACCGGACTGCAGCAGTTGATGGCTGGCGGCAGGAACTTTAACCTGTCTACTATATCCAGGAAAGACGTGATGTGCCTGACTGAGGAGGCTGCGAAGGTCTCAGGCATTCCGTACGTGATGGATGCATACAGGGAAGAAGCAGAAGCTATTCTGTCCGAATAAATAATATACGGCTTCACTTATACTTCAAAAGTGAAGCCGCTTTTCATTTATACTCCTTTTACCGTACTAATAAGCTGACTGTTTTTCTATACAATATAGACGGGACTAATAAAAACTCTAACAACCGAAGACACTTTGTTACAAAAAATATAATATATCTTTCGGATAAAATTTTAAGCACATTTACCAGTTGGAATATAGGAGAAATACACTCACATGAAAGCCACTAAAATCGTGATCATCGGTCTTGGCGTAAGCGGTTTTATCGCCGCAAAGACTGCAAAGAAAGTAAATCCTGATGCGCAGATAACGATTATCGACCAGAAGGAGTACGACATGTTTTCAGCGTGCGGGCTGCCTTTTGTGATGGAGGGTGTGATCGATAAGTTCGATGAACTCATACACAGCCTTCCGCTGGAAAAAATGAACATGGTCAAACTCTTGAAGCACAGGGCAGTGTCCATCGATTCCGGGAACAAGGTCGTAACTGCTGTGGATATTGAAACAAGCGAAGAAAAAACCATTCCCTACGACTCGGTAATAATCGCAACAGGATGTTTTCCATTTATACCTCCGATCCCCGGTGCACATGAACTAATGAACAGGGGAGTCTTTGTGGTAAGCAACCCCGAAAATGCAAAACAGATCGTTGATTACTCAAAAGACATATCCTGTGCTGTTGTAGTCGGCGCGGGTGCGATCGGTCTTGAAACTGCAGCCGCAATTGCAGCACACAATATTGATGTGACAGTTGTGGAGATGCTGTCCCATGCATTCCCGCGAGCGATCGATCCTGATATTGCAAAAGTCCTTGAAAGATCACTGAAGAAATCCGGCATCAAGCTCATGATGAGCGCCACTGTTGAGAAGGTTTCCGGTGATGACAGGGTAGCATCTGTAACTGTAAATGACAAAACCATCCCTGCTGAGATGGTGATCATGGCATCCGGTGTGCGTGCCAGCTGGGACCTGGCAAAGGATGCAGGATGCGAACCTGGAAACTGGGGTATTAAGACAAATGCAAAAATGGAGACAAGCATTGCCGGGATATACGCAGCAGGTGATTGTGTAGAGACCGTAAGCCCGATAAACCACAAACTGTGGATGTCACAGCTTGCAACAACTGCATACCGCCAGGGGATTGCGGCAGGAACGAATGCGGCTGGCGGATATGAGACGTACAATGGGTCTCTTACGACCTTTGTTTCAGTCGTTGGTTCGATGGAAATTGCAGCAACCGGTTTTAACCAGTTCTTTGCAAAATCCGCAGGATATGAGGTTGTCGCCGGAAAGGCAAGCGGCTTAACCAGACCTGAGTGGTATCCGGGTGCAAAGGAAATTACGGTCAAGGTCCTGGCAGATGCCAGAACCGGAAGGATCATAGGCGGTCAGGCAGTCGGTGAAGAAGGTGCGGCATCGCGGGTGAATTTGATATCACTTGCAATAAAAGGTAACATGAACCTGCACGACCTCTATGGCGCAGAATTTGCGTACTGTCCTGCTGTGGCTGAAAGTTATGATCCATTATCAAAGGCATGCGAGTTCGCTATACGCAAGATGAAGAGATAGTTTTGTTTAAATTTTGGGTGAGCTATTATTTTACTGTGAAGATCAAGTGTTAAATGAATTAAAAAATTAAGGAGATCTGCCCATTATCTTGCTGCAAGATCTTCTTCAAACCATGATTTAATGTCATCGCCGTGGATGAGTTTTTCCAGGTCATCCTCCAGGTTGGATGGCTCGATCACAATCAGCCAGCTTTCTCCATATGGGTCTTCTGCCATCAGTTCAAGGTCGTCTTCGATATCTCCGTTTACCTCAACGATTGTGCCAGTAACAGGCATGGTAATCCCGCCTACCCATTTTGCGGATTCCAGTGACCCGAATGCTTCACCGGCTTCGAATTCATCATCTTCCATCGGAAGGTCGATGAACTCTATCGTACCGACAGCGGTGGCGCCGAATGCATCCATTCCTGCTCTCACATTTCCGTCATCCTCAACCTTTGCCCAGACATGGTCTTTAGTATAATACAGGTCTTCCGGCATTTCGTATCCTTCGATCTCCATTGAATAATCCTCCTTCATCTATTAAGTGATATATACAAAACTGCTTTGATTGTCTTATGCTTTTTTGTTTTACCTGCTGCATTATCATTTTTCTGTTTCGATTTGGATGCTGAGCCTCTCACTACACTGTGTCAGGTATTCACCATATTACCTGACTTTGAAAGATAAACTTATCTGCCAACTGTTGAACTTTTGTATA